>JBEKDQ010000080.1:0-9649 GCA_050014275.1 Desulfobaccales bacterium
GACGGCGAGGCCCACGTGCTCAACGCCTATCTGGAAACCCGCAAGTCGGTGGAGGACGACCAGCGCCGGCCATACCTGGACGCGGCCCGTATGCTGGCGGATGCCGGCCGCCCGGAAAAGGCCCTGGAATGTTACAACATCGCCCTGCAACTGGACCCGGGCAACGTTGAAGCCCTGGTCTATAAAGGCGCCACCCTCACCGAATTGCAGCACTACAATGAGGCCCTGGCCTGCTTCGACAAGATTCTGAAACACGCCCCAGACCTGGACGAGGCCCTGACCGGCAAAGGCTTCGCCCTCTTGGGCTTGGGAAGGGCGGAGGAGGCTCTTAAACTTCCCGGCTTTGCCGCCCGCCTGAAAAAGTTGCTATAAATGAAGCTCATTTTGGGTGTGCAGTGCCCACCCTGCGTCTGAACGGATCTTGCTGAAAGCTGATAGCTGACCACTGAAAGAAAGCCGTCAGCTATCAGCTAAGGCCAAAGGAGCAAGTTTCCAATGCAATAGCTTAACATCAACTCAGCTTAATTACTTGGACCGGAACAATGACTGGAACGATAATCGTTTACCAGTTGAACTAACGGCGGGTGGAGGATAATAGTAGCACAGGTTTAAAACCTGTGCCACTGAGACCTTGCCTTTGACTTTGGTGGGGCAGGCGTCCCTGCCTGCCATAACTGGCGGCCACAGAGGGCCGCCCCACCAAACCGGAAACGGGCGAGACGCCCGCCCCACCGGTCTTCTCAAAATTTATGGGTTAGCCAAAGGCTCATGAGCGACTGCCTTGAAAAGTTCTTCATGGAGGGTGCGCAATGCGCACCATAACTCGAGCGTAACTTTTCATGGTTGAGGGTTAGCCAAAGGCTCATGAATTACTGCTTGGGAACCCATTTTAATGCAAAGCTCCTTTGCTCAGAAGCCGGCTCATCCTGAAGGCAAACTGGCTCTCGCCAAAGTGGAGCCTGGCGTCAAGGGTGCGTTCCAAGCTGGAGCTTGGGAATGAGAGAAACCAGGTTTAGCTTTTGGCTTAGCTGAAAGCCGACCCCTGAAAGCTATCTTTATCCCATGCCCCCAAAATGGCAAATAATCCTGGACCGTCAGGAACAGCGCCGCAAGGTGGCCTTCCTGGAAGGGCGGGCCCGGGGCGCCGGACCCGCCGGGGACCTCGAGGAAGTGGAGTTCTCTCTAACCCTTTATTCCGACCAGATCTCCCTGAACGTACCCGCCTCCACCCTGGGCCGGGAATTGGTCGCCGACCTCACCACCATCCTGGGCCCGCCGAAATTGCCGGCCACCGTCAAGTGTAGCTGCTCCTGGGGCCAGGGGGTCGTGGGAGCCATGCTTCTGGTCCTCTGGGACCTGCCGGACCCCAAGGCCGCCCTCCTGCTCCGGAACCTGCACGCCTTCCTGGGAAGCGCCCTGCCCTCCTAGAGGTCATTGCAAAACCTGATTTTACTGTCACCCTGAACGAAGTGAAGGATCTCAAGTCAATAAAAATCGAGATGCTTCGCTTTCTCTGAAAATGCCTCTTTTTTGGTAAGCATTTTCATTGCTTTGGTGTGGCCGCCAGGCCATGAACCGTTTCCCTGAAAATGCTGGTTGATGTCGGTGGGGCGCGCCTCCGTGCCCGCGGCACACTGATAATGGCGGGATGCGCTTCGCTTTCCCGCCCTACGGGTTCTACGGGTTCTTTTTTTTGGTAAGCATTTTCATCGCTTTGGTGTGGCCGCCAGGCCATGAACCGTTTCTCTGAAAATGTAGCGCCGGCGCCCCCGCCGGCGCGGAACCGCCGAGGGCGGCGGTTCTACTTTTTCATTTTTCGTTGTGTCAGAATGAAATTTTTGGGCAAAACGGGGTTTTGCAATCTCTCAACGATGCTTAATGCCATGATGAAAAACCATCAACCCTGGCTTCCCCAGGGACAAACCCCTTGACTCTTATTCGCGACACTTGAAATTACATTTAGTGGAAAGTGAGGTTTTGAAATAACTTCTAATGCTTCTGGGAAGAATAAGGAATCTCGAAGGAGATGCTGGCGCCTTCGCCTTCCCGGCTTTGCAGGGTCAGGTGCCCACCCACCATCCGGGCCCGTTCCTCCATGGCCACCAGTCCCAGACCCTGGCCCCGGCGTCGCGCCGTCGGTGAATAACCCTTGCCGTTGTCCCGGATGAGAAAGAAGACCCGATCGAGCCCCTTGTCGATGGCCACCCTCATCCTGGTGGCCTGGGAATGCTTGCCGATATTGGTAAGACATTCCTGGAAGATGCGGTAGATGGCGACTTGCGCCTCCTGGGGAAACAAATCATCAATGTCAATTTCCCGGAAGTCGCATTCGAGCTGATTATGTTTGCTGAATTCTCCAATCAGATGTTGCAAGGCCGCGGACAGGCCCAGATCCTCCAGAATCATGGGACTCAGGTCATGGGAGAGGCGCCGGACCTTGTCCACCACCTGGCCCAAATTGTTCAGCATCCCCTGGCATTCCTCCTGGAGGCGCTGCTCCTCCAACCCCTTTTCGATCTCCCTGGCCTGGAGTTTCAAGACCAGCAAGGACTGCCCCAGTTCATCATGCAGTTCCCGGGAGATCCGCTTGCGCTCGTCCTCCTGCGCGGACATTAACCGGGAGGCCAGGTGGCGCAATTTCTCTTCCGACTCTTGCAACTGCGTCTCCGCCTGTTTTCTCTGGGTAATGTCCTCCGCCATCCCCACCGCATGCAAGGGTTGGCCCTCGGAGTCCAGCACCAGGGATGCGGTCACCCGGCACCATATATATTGGCCATTTTTTCGTCGGTAGCGCATTTCCAGCGGGTAGGGATCCCGCCGACCGGAGATCAATTCCCGGAAAAGCTCCAGGGTCTTCATCCGATCATCGGCATGGGTAATATCCGTAAGGGGCTTGTCCCGCAATTCTTCCTCCCCATAACCCAGCATCTCATGCAAGGCCTTATTGGCGCTCAGGAAGCGGCCTTCCAGGTCGATGAGGCCGATGCCCAGGGCGGCGCGCTCGAAGACGGCCCGGAAGTGCGCCTCACTTTCCCTGAGCCGCATTTCCGCAATCCTGCGTTCCGTGATGTCCTGGGCCATCCCCACCAGGCGCCACGGTCTCCCTTGTCCGTCCAAGACCATTTCCGCCCGGGAATGGACATAACGGATTGCTCCGTTGGGCCGGACTATGCGGCTGACCTGAGAAAAAGGCCGTTCTCCAGCCAGCGCCCGCTTCATTCCGTCTCTCACCCGGGCCTCATCCTCCGGGTGCGCCAAGCTCCAGCTCGCTTCCAGCGATGGAACGAAGCTCCCCTTATCCACCCCGCAGATGCGGTATAATTCTTCGGACCAGATCATTTCGCCGGACTGGAGATTAAATTCATAGTACCCCAAATGGGCCAACTGCTGCGCCTTGGCCAGCCGGGATTCGCTCAGGAGCAAGGCCTCCCTGGTGGCCCGGCGCTCACCGACTTCGTATAACACCCCGGTCACATGGTCGATCTGGCCGTCCGCCCGGAAGACTATCTGGCCCCTGGCCTCGATCCAAAGAATGCGGCCATCCTTGGTGCGGATGCGGTATTCCCGGATAAATCGGCCGTCTTCCTTCAAGGCCTTGACAAAGGCCAGTTTGGCGCCGGCGAGATCCTCCTCCAGGATGAGATCGGACCATTTCAGGCGGCGGGAGGCGAATTCCTGCTGGTGATATCCGGTAAGTGTTTCAATCTCGTTATCGAAGAAGTCGATGGACCAATCGGCATAACCCTTAAAGACCACCGCCGGGATGGCGCGCACCAGCAGGCGGTGTTCCCGCTCCTGCTCCTTCAGGTTCTCTTCCATCTGCTTGCGTCCGGTGATGTCGATGCCCAGGGTCAGGGCCAGGGGAGTGCCGTCCGGGTCCGTCAAGGGATAATAGTACATCTGGTAGGTTCGCTGGCGCGGCGCATCGGTCCATTCCATTTCAACGGAAGCACCGGTTTCGAATACCTTAAGGAGCGGGCAGGCTGCGCCAGGCTCTGTCCTGCCCGCCAACAGCTCAAAGCAGTTTTTCCCCTTCCAATCCCCATAGATCTCCCGGAAGAAGCGGTTGCCGAAACGGAGGGAAAAATCCGGCCCCGTCAGGTTAACCATGGCCGGCATCCCGTCCAACATGGCATAGAGCCGCTGCCGTTCCGCCTCCAACTCTTCTTTGGAGTGCTCCTGGGCCGCGGCGCGCTTGATGGCCAGCAATAAGGGGGAGATATAGAGGACACCGGCCAGCAGGGCCAACGAAATCGCCAGGGTCAGGCCATCCTCCCAAAAGTCTAGGGGGAGGGCCTTGCCGCCTGGGTGATAACCGAACAGGATAACGCGGCGCATCGCCATGAGGCAGAAGGCCGCGGAGAGCAACAGCCAGGCCGGGCTTCTGCCGGTGATCCGGACCAGCCTCAGGGCGTAATACGCCGCGGTGAGTTGGACCGCCCCCGTCGCCAAATATACCAGAATGGCCGGGTGGTTATCCATCAGCCCCTCTCCTCGGCCACGGCCCTGGTGGCCGCTCGCCGGGGGCCTGGAACCATCGAAGAGTGCAAAATGCCCTCGGGCCTGAGCCGACGAACTTTCTACAATATTTTAGAAAATGCCTTGAAAAGTTCCTGAGTATGTTGGATACGCACCCTCTGGTAGCCGGTTCCCGCGCCGCCGAGGGCGGCGGCGCTATATTTTCATGATTTGCGGGTGAGCTGAAGGCTCATGAACTCTTGCCTTGAAAAGTTGTGAAGAATTGGTGGCATGGGCGTCTCGCCTGTGCGGATTGAGTGGCGGGCGAGACGCCCGCCCCACCGGTCTTCTCCTAATTTATGGGTGGGCCAAAGGCCCATGAATGGCTGTTTTAAAAATTAAGCCATAATGGCCCGGTAAGAAAATAGTTAGGAGCCGGCCCGCCAGGCGCTGAGAGGCCCGACCTGCCAGTAATCCAAGCCGGCCGATAAACGAGGGTGAAAGGAGCCCTAATAAGACCGCTTAACCCTCCGCGGCCGGGGCCTCCTCCGGCATGGGGTGCACCACCGCAATCCAGGGAAGACACAAGGCCTGTTTTTCCGAGGCGTAAGGGAACCCGGAAGGCAGATAGGCCCCAAAGGGACACTGGACGCAAAACTCCCCGGCCGTGCCACAAACGGCCCGCAGTCCGGTGGCGTCCCCGATCAAGCGCCGCATCGCCCCCTGAAGTTTCCTGATATCGTCCAGTTGCGGGCTGTCGATCTCCCGGATCATAGTCTCCATCACCCGGGCCAATTCCAGGAGAAGTGGAGGCAGGCTGCTCTCTTCCACCTGCTTGAGCCGCCTGATAAAATCATGGGTCTGGATGCCGCCGCTGGTCATGATGGGTACTGTTCTTCCTCCCCGGCCGGCGTCGGGAAGCGGATATGGGAGAGCATCCCGGCGCCGAGATAGGTCTTATATAAGGTGTTGAACCATTTATTGGGCTGGGGGACCTACTCCAGGACCGGCCGCCGCCCCTGGCTCCACTCCACCAGGAACTGGCTGAAGATGATCCACTGCATCAATTCTTCCGGCTCCTGGATGACCGAAGGATAATAGCGAAACTCGATGGTGCCCCGGTACCAGTAGGAGTGCAGGTTGAGGCCGTGGTAGCGCGTGGGATGGAGCTTGCGGTGCCGTGGGGTCTTGAGGTCATCCCGGTTCTCCGGGGAATACCAGAGGCTGCGCACCCAGGGGATCGGCTGGTCACAGCCCCCCCGCCGGTACCAATCGTAGAGGTCCACCTCCAGGGGCCGGCAGGTCTCGGCCTGGCGCCGCTCCTCGGGCAATAGCTGGTAAATATAGCCCTCAAAGATGGAAATGATTCGCAGCAACTGAAAGAGTTCCCGATTGCCGTAAACGGGCCGCTCCACTCCGTGATGCACATGGAAACCGCGAGTTTCGTTGACCAGGATCTCGGGAAACTGAGCAATAACAGCGCCCGGTAAACCTGGGCCAGGCCCCGGAGGCCGGAAAGGACGGGGCTCACCAGTTCGCTGCCGCCGGCCCCCTTAATGGTGTCGTCCAGGACGAAAGACCAGGCCTGGTAAGCCGGTTCCTCGGAGGAGAAGCCCTTCAGGACTATGTCCTGGTCTTGAAAGACTTGGGGCAACCGCCTCCCATCCGGGGAGCGGTTCACGATCTGGTAAGGTGGAATTACCTGACGGTCGCCGGTGGAGATGGAATATTTCAGCCCACAGGTCTCGATCTCCACCCCGAAAGGCCGGTCGGTAAAGTATAGCAGCATGGGGTGCTTCTCTTTGAGCCGGGTCTCCCACAACCCAGGGCCCCCCACCTTGGCCATTTCCTTCCTCTGTCCAAAATCCCGGTGACCAGAAGCGGTTTCACCGCTGGCGCCGTCTCTCGCCGGCGCCGGCAAATCCTTTAGTTGAAATTACGCCATACCAAATAACGCAAAAGTTGGTCCAGGGCAAGATAATTCCTTGGAGCAGGGCTTCAGGCCCCCGGCCCATCCAGTGACCAGGCCCCTGCCTCGCGTACCTCTCCATCGGAGAAAGACGCGCCTCCTCCTTTCCTGACAGAGAATCCAGGGAGGAATCAATGGCCGCCGGCTGGAAGGGCCGACCCTCAGAGAGGATTTAATACTTGGGGTACTGCACCTCGAAGACGCGTTTGGCCACCACGAAGGTGCCTTCATAGTAAGGCTTCCGCAAATCCGTGACTGTCACCCCGATGCGGGGGTTGGAGTCGTGAATCATCTTCCCTTCCCCCAGGTAGATGCCGGCGTGTCCCACACGGCCGCCCCGCCGGAAGAATAGCAGATCCCCGGGAAGCAACTTGGAGAAATCCATATCTTGGGTCACGACCTTGCCTACCTGGGCCTGCTCGGCGCTGGACCTGGGCAGATTGATCTTAAAACCTTTGTAAATGTACTGGACAAACCCGGAGCAATCGGTGGCATAGCCGGTCTGCAAAGAGCCGCCGAGGGCGTAGGGCGTGTCTCGATAGTACTTGGCCTGGGCCAGAATCAGATCCGAGAAATCCCAGGGCTCAAACCGGTTGTAGTGGTGACCCTGCCCCATGGAGCTTTGGTCCCGGTTCACTTCCGTATTGGAGGAAGGCTTGCTCAAAGTGGCCCCGTTTTTCTTGGGCTCTAAGGGTTCAAGGAGAAAACCGCCATCCCTTTGGGGGGTGACCTTCATCAACGGGGGAGTCTCGTAAACCCGGGTGCTGGCTTGCGGCACCACGGAAGATTCCACGACCTCATCGTAATCCCGCTGCTGGGAATGCCTATGGCTGTAATTACACTTTTTGGCGGATTTGCTTTTTCTGCTATCCTCTCTCTTTTGGGTCTTGAAAGAGGAGGGCTTCTTCTTGACGGTTTTCGTCTTGACGGTTTTCGTGGGTAGTGAAAATGCCAGGCTGGGAGAGAAAGTTAGGGCCAGGGTGATTACCGCGCCAACCATTATCCGCTTTGCCATCCAGAACCTCCTTGGTGATGGGACAATCCGGAGGGGCTAGCTGGATCTTCAGCCCCGGACAATTGGCATCTTTGAAAAAGAGCCTGCATGACTACTGGGCAAAATTACCTACGCATGATTAGGTAAAGTTACCTATTTATTTTGTGGTGAACTTAATATATTTAAAATCGCTTGTCAAACATTTTTTCTCGCGGGTATCCGCTGCAACCCGGTTAGCCTTGTATTATCAAGGAGATAACTGAGGCATTTTTTTAGGCCCACGGCCCGGGCGGAAGACGCAAGATTGGCAGGGAAGAGAGCGCTGCAGGTTTAAGGGGACAAGTCTCCTTTGCCCCCGGGGTGAGAGTAGTTTAGCTGGCCGCGGCCTTCTTGGCCTTGGTCTTGGCCTTGGGCAGCTTCTCCGGACGATCCACCAACTCCAGGATGGACATGGGGGCGGCGTCGCCGAGCCGCACCCCCAAGGGAATGATGCGGGAATAGCCGCCGGGGCGGTCCTGGTAACGCTCCTTCAGTTCTCCGAAGAGCTTGGCCACCACCTTTTTGGAACGCACCACCGCCTGGGTCAGGCGTCGAGCGTGCAGGTCACCCCTTTTGGCCAGGGTAATAACCTTCTCGGCCCACTGACGCGCCTCCTTGGCCTTGGCCCGGGTGGTCTCTACCCGTTCCTGCTCCAGCAAGGAGGTGATCAGATTGCGCAGCATGGCCTGGCGATGCTCCGTGGTGCGGGAGAGGCGCCGGCCGGCTTTTAAGTGCCTCATGCGACTTCTTCCTTCCTTTCCGGCATCTGATCCGGAGGCATGAAAGTTTCCAACTTCATCCCCAGGTGCAACCCCATCTCCTGGAGAATCTCTTTGATCTCATTCAAGGACTTGCGGCCGAAATTCTTGGTCTTCAGCATCTCCTGCTCAGTCTTTTGCACCAGTTCGCCGATGAAGCGGATGTTGGCGTTGCGCAGACAATTGGCGGCTCGCACCGACAACTCCAGTTCATTGACGGTGCGGTAGAGGTTCTCATTCAGGACGGGGGGCTCCTCCATGGCCTTCTCCTCCAGCCCGCTGGGTTCCTCTTCGAAGTTAATGAACATGATGAGATGCTCTTTGAGGATTTTAGCGGCATAGGCCACTGCGTTCTCCGGGGTGAGGCTGCCGTCGGTGGTGACCTCCAGGGTCAGTTTGTCATAGTCGGTGCGCTGACCCACCCGGGCCTGGGTGACTACGTAATTCACCTTGCGGATGGGGGAGAAGCTGGCGTCCAGAGGGATGTAGCCGATGGGCTGATCCTCTTCCTTATTGGCTTCCGCCGGCACAAAACCCTTGCCGGTCTTGACCGTCATTTCCATGCTTAGTTGGCCGTCCCCGGACAGGGAGGCGATATGATTATCGGGGTTGAGGATTTCCACCATTCCATCCGATTTAATATCGCCGGCCTTGACTTCCCGTTCCCCCGCGGCATCCAGGCGCAGGACCCGGACTCCGTTGGTGAGCATCTTCAGGCGCACCTGTTTCAGATTGAGGAGGATTTCAGTGATATCCTCCCGCACCCCGGGGATGGCGGAAAACTCGTGATGGACATCCTTGATGCGGACTGCGGTAATGGCCGCCCCTCGCAGGGATGACAGCAAGACCCGCCGCAGGGCGTTTCCCAGGGTGGTGCCGAAGCCGCGTTCCAGGGGCTCAGCCGTGAATTTGCCGTAGTCACGCCTGTGGCTCTCGCTATCCACTTCCAGGCGTTTGGGCTTGATGATGTCGCTCCAGTTTTTGTGGATCATGGTGCCTCGTTCGGACTACTCGGATTCCATGACTCTTAACGCCGGCTGCTACTGAAAAAACCGATGGCAACCCCCGTCCTCACTTCTCAGCCGGGGAAGTCGATCTCCGAGCCATAAAAGATCATGATTCTCTATTTGGAATAAAGCTCCACAATGAGATGTTCTTGAATGGGCATGGTGACATCTTCCCGGTTGGGGAACAAGACTACCCGGCCCTGGGCCTCTTCCTTGTTGAACTCCAGCCAGGAGGGGCAGCCTCGCCGGGCCACTGCTTCCATGGCATCGCGGATCAGCGGCAGGTTGCGGCCCTTCTCGGTGGTCTGGACCAGGTCGCCTTTGCGCACCAGATACGAGGGCAGATTCACCTTGGCGCCGTTGACCAGCATGAGGTTGTGCCGCACCAATTGCCGGGCTTGGGAACGAGAGTTGGCGAAACCCA
>JBEKDQ010000081.1:0-9633 GCA_050014275.1 Desulfobaccales bacterium
GCAACCCGGCCATTGACGATACCAAGGACAATCTGGTGGTGGAAGTGGCCCAGCAACTGGGGAACAACATGGTGCGCACCATCGCCATGGACACCACCGACGGCCTGGTGCGGGGCATGCCCGTCCAGGATACCGGCAACCCCATTATGGTGCCGGTGGGCCACGAAGCCCTGGGCCGGGTGCTCAACGTGGTGGGGCGGCCGGTGGACGGCCTGGGCCCGGTGAATGCCAAAACCATGTATCCCATTCACCGTCCGGCCCCGGCCTTCGTGGATCAGGATACCACCGTCAAGGTCTTGGAAACCGGGGTCAAGGTTATCGACCTGCTGGTGCCCTTCCCCCGGGGCGGCAAGATGGGGATGTTCGGAGGCGCCGGGGTGGGAAAGACCGTGGTGATGATGGAGATGATCCACAACATCGCCATGCACCACGGGGGCATTTCGGTGTTCGCCGGCGTGGGGGAGCGCACCCGGGAAGGCAATGACCTCTACCTGGAGATGAAACACTCCGGGGTGCTGCCCAAAGCCGCCTTGATCTACGGGCAGATGACCGAGCCCCCTGGGGCCCGGGCCCGGGTGGCCCTGACGGCCCTCGCCGCCGCGGAATATTTCCGGGACGTGGAAGGCCAGGACACCCTGCTGTTCATCGATAACATCTTCCGTTTCACCCAGGCGGGCTCGGAAGTTTCCGCCCTCCTGGGCCGGATGCCCTCCGCCGTCGGTTACCAGCCCACCCTGGGCACCGACCTGGGGGAACTGGAGGAGCGCATCACCTCCACCAAGAAGGGTTCGGTCACTTCGGTGCAGTGTATCTACGTGCCCGCCGACGACCTGACCGACCCGGCCCCGGCAACCACTTTCGCCCACCTGGACGGCACCGTGGTGCTTAGCCGGCAGATCGCCGAGCTGGGCATCTACCCGGCGGTAGACCCCCTGGACTCCACCTCCCGGATCCTGGACCCCCAGGTGCTGGGTGAGGAGCACTATGCGGTGGCCCGGCAGATACAGCAAATCCTCCAGAAGTATAAGGACCTGCAGGACATCATCGCCATTCTGGGCATCGACGAACTCTCCGACGAAGACAAGATCACGGTGGCCCGAGCCCGAAAAATCCAGCGCTTCCTGAGCCAGCCCTTCTTTGTGGCGGCCCAGTTTACCGGTATGGAAGGAAAGTTCGTCAAGGTGGGCGACACCGTCCGGAGCTTCAGGGAGATTATCGACGGCAAATACGACGATCTCCCGGAACAAGCCTTCTACATGGTGGGAAGCATCGAAGAGGCAGTGGCCAAGGCCGAACGGCTGGCAGCCGCCTAAGGCAGGAGGCTGGGACCCATGGCAGAAAAACGACTCCGTTTGGAGGTAGTCACTCCCGATCGCCTGGTGCTGTCCACCGACGCCGACGTGGTGGTCTGTCCGGGAGTGGAGGGCCAGTTCGGCGTCCTGGTGGGCCACGTCCCCTTCCTGAGCGCCCTGGATATCGGCGAGATGTATTACCGGCTCGGGGGTAAGACCGAGTGTCTGACGATATTCGGCGGCTTTGCCGAAGTCACCGGCAGTAAGGTCACCATCGTGGCCGAGGCCGCCGAGCTGCAATGTGATATCGACGTGGAACGGGCCCGGCGGGCCAAAGAACGGGCGGAGCGCCGCCTGGCCGCGGCCAGGACCGAAGAGATCGATAATATCCGGGCCGAGGTCGCCCTGCGCCGCGCCATGGTGCGCGTCAAGGTGGCCAGCCGCTAACGAACCGCAATTTCACCGAAACCCAAAGGGCAAGCCTGGGGAAAGCGGGCTTGCCTTTTCATTTTTACAAATCCATAGTAATTTATTCATTAATGAATATCATAATGAGAAAATCTCGGTGGTTTGTCTAGATGGGATTAAGGTTCATATCGGGATATGATGCCAAAGCCGGGAAAAAGAATAAAATATCAGCTATCTCGTCATGCTCGGCAGGAAATGGATCGGCGGTCGATTCCCATTGAACTGCTGGAATCAGTGTTGATGGAGCCGCAGCAGGTAATTGAGCAACTGGACGGGAAAAAGGTTTATCAATCGCAGATGGATTTGGGCGGTGGTAAAATATATTTATTACGAACCATAGTAATTGAATTTGCCGTTTATGCCTTGATGATTACTGCGTATCGGACCAAGAAAATTGGCAAATACTGGAGGGAATCATGAAAGTAACCTATGATGCGGAAGTCGATGTGCTACGCATAATCTTCAGCAATGCCGCCATTGAAGAAAGCGACGAGGAAAAGCCGGGGGTGATAATCGACTATGATAAGGATGGCAATGTCGTGGGCATGGAAATCCTGGATGCCACCAAGCGCATGGATAACCCTCGGGCAGTGGATTATGCGGTGATAGGTTGATTGTAAAATCTTTATGTGCTTCTCAACGTGCCCATGTGAATGGTAAATTTTGGTGAATAAGATCGGCAAGAAAGGAAAATGGTGCGTAAGACGCACCCCACGGGCTGGGCTTAATAAGGTGATTAGGAGATAAATAGTGTGTGATCATTGGCTCAGAACAAATGCAGCGGAAGAATCAGTTTCTGCATTGGAAATGGCCAGCCAATCATTATCTAATGTTAAAAAGGATTTGTATCAATGGAAATGGGCCATCCCGGCTCTTCACAGTAGCCTCCAAGGTTTTATGGTTATGGCTTTAGAAGGTAGCAACGGCCTCAACTGCTTAAAAGATAAAGTGGCAGATGAATGGTTAGCACGCTATCGTGCTGGAGAATATGAAAAGTTGGATTTGGATATTTTTACATTGATAATAAGAAATTGAGAAATCCATTGGATAATTATTCCAATCTTTACAAAAAAATAAAGAATCCAATTAAAATTGGATTTTATATTCATAGTAAACCATTCAAACCTTCAGGAACCCAAGGAAGTAGCATAAAAAAATTAAATAGCTTGAGGAATGATTTTGTTCATTTCCTGCCAAAGATATGGATTCTAGAGGTAACAGGCCTGCCCCAAATATTTCTCGATTGTCTGAATATTATCCATTTCTTGGGTTGGGAATGCGGCAACATCATTTGGTATAAGTCTTTAGCTGAAAAAGAGCTTCTGAGGCACTCGCAGAAGCAATGAAAAAAATAAAGCACCTATCCAGCTAGTGTACAATTTGCCGCGAGGTGACCTGCCCAGGAATCTGGTGAGCAAAATTGGGCGTAAGATGCAACCTACCGTTTGATTTGGCATAAATGGTGCATAAAAGGGAAATGATGGAGAAGCTGACCGATAAGATCACCGCCATCGTCCTGGCCGCGGGGCAGGGGACCCGCATGAAGTCGGCGCGGCCCAAGGTGCTCCACGAAATCCTGGGCCGCCCCATGATCGCTTACCTGCTGGATACCCTGAAGGCCGTCGGGGTGGGGGACATCGTGATGGTGGTGGGCTACCGGGCGGAAGAGGTCCAGGAGGCCATACAGGATCCCGGGGTGCGCTTTGTAGTCCAGGAGCCCCAGAATGGCACCGGCCACGCGGTGCAGGCGGCCCTGGCCTCAGATTTACTGGCGGCGGCCCGGACGGTCCTGGTGCTCTACGGCGATGCACCGCTGATTGCCGGGGGGAGCATCCTGGCGCTCCACCGGCTGCATCAGGCAACCGGGGCGGCGCTCACCGTGCAGACCATCGAACTGGATGATGGGGCCCATTACGGCCGGGTGGTGCGGGACCAGGGGGGGCGGGTCATGGCGGTGGTGCAGGCCAAAGATGCCAGGGAGCACCAGGAAATCCTGGCGATCCGGGAAATTAACACCGGCGCCTATTTTTTTGACGCCGCCTTCCTGGGAGCAGCCCTGCAACGCCTGCAGCCCAGCCCGGTGACCGGTGAAATCTATCTTACCGATCTGATCCAGATCGCCCGGGAGCAGGGCCGGTTCGTTGCGGCCCTGGTGGACCCGGACCGGGAAAGCCTCTTGGGCATCAACAGCCGGGCCGAACTGGCCGCGGCCACCCAGACCGTGAAACGCAGCATCAACGCCAGGCACCTGGACCAGGGGGTCACCCTGGTCGACCCCGAGTCCGCCTATATCGAGCCCGGGGTAAGCATCGGCCGGGACACGGTCATCTACCCCAACGTCTATCTCCAGGGAGCCACCGTCATCGGCGAAAACTGCGTCATTGAGCCGGTGGTCAAGATTGTCGACTCCGTCCTGGAAGATGAGGTCCTGGTGAAGATGGGCTGCGTCATCAGCCAGAGCCGCCTGGGGCCTAAGGTTTCCCTGGGCCCCTGGGCCCATCTGCGACCCGGCAGCGACCTCCGGGCCGGGGCCAGGGTGGGCAATTTCGTGGAGGTGAAGAAATCGGTGCTCCATGAAGGGGTCAAGGCGGGGCACCTCACCTACCTGGGGGACGCCGACGTAGGCCCTGGGACCAACGTGGGCGCCGGCACCATTACCTGCAACTATGACGGGGTTAAAAAACACCCCACCATCATCGGGGAGGGGGCCTTCATCGGCAGCAACACCGCGCTGGTGGCGCCGGTGACCGTGGGCGCCGGGGCCTACGTCGGGGCCGGCTCCACCATCACCGAAGACGTGCCGCCGGGCAAGCTGGCCATCTCCCGAGCCCGACAGGTGAACCTGGAGCGCTGCTCCTTCGGTAAGAAAAAGAGGGAATAGGAATCAGTGGCCAATTGTCAGTAGTCAGTAGTTTATTATCTGAAGTTCAAGCCTGGTCAGAGAACGAGGAATAGCCAGGATTTAGTGGCCGGGTCCGCGGTCATCCATAAAGCAAGCGGGTTTTACTGGCAAACTCTCTACTGACCAGTGCCTGCTTCAAGAGAGGTAATTATGTGCGGCATCATCGGTTATCTGGGGCCCCGGGAAGCCATGCCCATCATCCTGGACGGCCTCAAGCGCCTGGAGTATCGAGGCTATGATTCCGCCGGGATGGCGGTGATCAGCGATCACGCCTTAGACATTCGCCGCAGCCTGGGTAAACTGGTAGAACTGGAAAAATTGTTAAGCCGGCATCCCTTGCCTGGACAGGTGGGCATCGGCCACACCCGCTGGGCCACCCATGGCCGCCCCTCCGAGGCCAACGCCCATCCCCACCAGGTGGACTCCATCGCAGTGGTTCACAACGGCATCATCGAGAACTATCTGGAGCTCAAGGAAGAGCTAGTCAAGGAAGGCCACCACTTCTCATCGGAAACGGATACGGAGATCGCCTCGCACCTCATCGTCAAGAATTTGCGCCAGGGGGCGGAATATCTGGAGGCGGTGCGCCTCTCCCTGGAGGCCATCCGGGGATCCTACGCCCTGGTCATAGTCAACGCCCATGAGCCCCGGATGCTGGTGGCGGCCCGCAAGGAGAGCCCCCTGATCCTGGGACTGGGGGAGGGGGAATATTTCCTGGCCTCCGATATCCCGGCCATCCTGCCGTACACCCGGCGGGTGATCTTCCTGGAAGACCATGATCTGGTGGTCATCAAAGAGGGTGAATTTTTCCTGCTGGGGCGGGACCGGCAGCCGGTTAGGCGCCAGGTGCATCACATCTCCTGGAGCCCGGCCATGGCGGAGAAGGCGGGCTACAAACACTTCATGCAAAAGGAGATCTTCGAGCAGCCCCGGGCCTTGATCGACACCTTTAGGGGCCGGATCAACCCCGACCTGGGAGAGGTGATCCTGGAGGAGATCGCCCTTTCCCAGGGGGATATCCGGAAGCTGGGCAAAATCTTTCTGGTAGCCTGCGGCACCTCCTACCATGCCGCCATGGTGGGTAAGATCCTGATCGAGAGCCTGAGCCGCCTGCCGGTGGAGGTGGACCTGGGCTCCGAGTTCCGTTACCGCCAGCCCCTGGTAGATTCCCGGACCCTGTTGATTCTCATCTCCCAATCCGGGGAGACCGCGGACACCCGGGCCGGACTCATCGCCGGCAAGGAACTGGGGGCCAAGACCCTGGCCATTGTCAACGCGGTGGGTTCCAGCATCGCCCGGGAGGCCGATGCGGTCTTTTACACCCACGCCGGCCCGGAGATCGGGGTGGCCTCCACCAAGGCCTTCACCACCCAGTTGGTGGCCCTCTACCTCATCGCCCTGTTTCTGGCCAGCCGCACCGGAAGGATCACCCGAGACCAGATGCGGCAGCGCCTCCAGGAATTATTGAAGTTGCCCACCTGGGTCCAGGAGACCCTGGATCTGGACCACCAGATCCGGGAGACCGCCCAGCGCTACATGGAGGCCCGCAACTTCCTCTACCTGGGGCGGGGACTCCATTATCCCATCGCCCTGGAGGGGGCCTTGAAACTCAAGGAAATCTCTTATATCCACGCCGAAGGTTACGCCGCCGGGGAGATGAAACACGGCCCCATTGCCCTCATCGACCGGGAGATGCCGGTGGTGGTTCTGGCCACCCGGAGCCCGGTGCTGGAAAAGGTTAGGGGAAACATCGAGGAGGTGGCGGCCCGGGGCGGGCGCATCATCGCCCTCACGGAAACTGACAATTACCAGGTCCAGGAACGGGTGGAGAGCGTGATTTCGGTGCCCCAGGTGCCCCTGGACCTCTCCCCCAGCGTCTTGGTGACCCCTCTGCAACTGCTGGCCTATCACATTGCCGACCTGCGGGGCACCGACGTGGACCAACCCCGCAATCTGGCCAAGAGCGTCACGGTGGAATAATAAAAGGCAGGGGTTAGGGGTGAGGGATTAGGGGTTAGGAATTATAACCCAGCCCCTCACCCTTAACCCCTATTCCCTATCCCTAATCCCTGCATTATTCCCGCAGCAAAGCGAAGCGCGGCCGGCGGATGGATTCGTGGTGGCAGAGAGGGCAGCGGGAGGGAGTGGTGAGGCGCTCGCGTTTCTTAAAGGCGAAGCCGCAGTTGTTGCAGACCGCCGGAGTGGTGCGGAACCGGCAACCGGGTCCCGGGGCCAGGGCGATGTGAACCAGGTGGTCCAACACCTCCTTCTCCGGCAAGGAGAGGCGCTGGGAGATCTCCAGGCTGGAAAATACGCCCTCCAGCAACAATTCTTTGATCATTTGACGTTGGGTCTGCATAGAGATTCTTGCATTAACATATTGAGGGAGCCCATGGCTCTCTAATGCGGAGGGCCCGGCGCCCTATTAACTGGCTTACAGAGAAATGTTCAGGATAATTAGAGGAAATGTTTGCCCGAAATGCGGCAAGGGGCATCTGGTCCGGGGGCCGCGCCGCGCCTGGATGCGCCTGGTTCCCATCAGCAAGGGTTATAAGCGCCAGCGATGCTCGTCGAAATTCCTGAGCTTCTTTAACTGGGCCGCGAGGTTGCCTTAGCTTTGGTGCGCCGCAGGTGCGGCCCTTTGACCTGGCGCGGCCTCCGGTTTCCGGTTTTTTTTTAACGCAAATCTTCCTTCCCCCCTGCCGCTAGTGTCATGTCATGCGAAAATCTTTAATAAAATGAGCGCAGGCTAAAGCCTGAGGATCCAGAACATGTCGATATTTTTAAAAGGTATTTCTGAAACATGACACTATCCGGGGCTACTACTGTCTGATGATCGGGCCGCAAGCGATACGGGGGCCGGCGTTGCCCGCCGGATCGGTGACCTCGTCATCAGGGTTGGCGTGGATCATCAGGGAAGTCCCCCCGGGTTGAAACAAGGAATTGATTTTCCCGGCCTTCAGGGTGACCAGGTTGGCCACCACCGAGACAGTGGCGCGGCCATCCGGGCCCACCGTGATGTTGGGAAGATCCCCGGCGTGGGGCCCCAGGGGATTTTTTAAGCCATGCTGCTTGTGGTACGGGTTAAAATGACCCCCGGCGCTCATGAAGTCCGGACCCTCGCACAACCATTTATCATGGATATGAAAGGCGTGCACGCCGGGAGGCAGATTTTCCACGGTGAGGTCGATCTTCACCCCCTGGGAGGTTTCGGTCAAACTGGCTTCCCCCACCTTCTGCCCCTGGGCGTTGACCAGGGTCGCCTTGGCCGATGGCGCCTTGGATTCACCGCAGCCCCAGATCAGCACTGCTGCCAAGGCCATTGCCGCTGCTACGAATCGGGATCTCATCTGAGCCCTCCTTTGGATAATTTCTTGCAGGTTCCCCTAAATTTAAGACGCACTTGACAAGAATCCACCCCTGAAGGGCAATTTTCTCAGATGGATTTCCGCATGGCCGCGGCAATTTTGGTGACATTATTCTTGAACATCTCCAGATAGGTTGGCGCCGGCCCATCCGGCTTGGACAAGGCATCGGAATAGAGCGTTCCCCCCAGGGTTACGCCGCTTTCTTTGACGACCTGCTCCATCAGGCGAGGATCGGTGATGTTTTCCACAAAGACTGCGGTGATCTTTTCCCGGCGGATCTGTTTGATGAGATTGGCGATATCGCTGGCGGAGGCTTCGCTTTCGGTGCTGAAGCCCACGGGTGAGAGAATGGAAATGCCGTAGGCCGCGCCGAAATAGCCGAAGGCGTCATGGGTAGTGATCATACGCCGCTTCTGTTTGGGGATGTCGGATAATTCCTTCCTTACCCATTGGTCGAGTTCGCTCAGCTTCGCCGTATAGGCCTCGGCATTGGCCCGATAGACGGAGGCGTTTACGGGATCCACCGCTTCCAGCCCCTTGGCGATATTTTGGACATAAAGCCGGCCGTTGCCCACATCCTGCCAGGCATGGGGGTCAATCATTAAAGGCCCGTGCCTGGCGCCCTGCTCCAGTTCTCCTGCTGCCATCTTCCGGGGCTTAACCCCCTGGCTGGCCACCACCACCGGGCCCTTGTAGCCGGAAGTCTTGATCAAACGATCCATCCAGCCCTCAAGGGCGAGGCCATTGACCACGACCAGGTCGGCGCCGCCTATGGCCTTGGCGTCCGCCGGAGTCGGTTCGTAGACGTGGACGTCTCCATTGGTCCCGACCAGGGTGGCCATCTCGATCCGGTCGCCGCCGACGTTCCTGGTCAGGTCGCCGAGGATGCTGAAGCTGGCGACCACCTTGACCTTTTTCTCGGCAGTGGCCGCGGTTCCGCCTCCGGCAATGAAGAGCGCCAAAACAAGGGTGAGAACCTTGAGGCTGAATGACATAATACCCTCCTTTTTGGTTTAGCCGGTAAGATGTCGGGCTTTCCGGTAACGGCCGTAGATGCTGCCATGCGCTCCACAGATGACTGAAAAGGCGTAGCCAAAGCCGGCAGTCAGGATGATTGAAGGCCCGGAAGGGAGGTTGCAGTGGTAGGAAAGGAGCAGGCCGGCATAGCCGGACAACATGGCAATGACCACCGCGACCATGGCCGTGGACCAGACCTGCCTGGCCCAGAAGCGGGCGGAGACCGCCGGTAGCATCATCATTCCCACAGCCATCAAGGTTCCCAAAGCCTGGAATCCGGCCACCAGGTTGAGGACCACCAGGATCAGGAAGGCTGTATGCACTTCGGCCCCCTTGCCGCTGATCGACCTCAGGTAACCGGGGTCGAAGCATTCAACGATGAGGGGTCGGTAGATAATCGCCAGGATCAGCAGAGTGGCGGTGGTAATGGAGGCCACTAACACCAGGGCGGCGTCATCCACCGCCAGAATGGTGCCAAAAAGCACGTGAACCAGATCCACACTGCTGCCACGCCAGGAAATCAGGAGAACCCCCAAGGCCAGGGAAACCAGGTACATGGCCGCAAAACTGGCATCCTCCCGCAGCA
>JBEKDQ010000082.1:0-9591 GCA_050014275.1 Desulfobaccales bacterium
AGGTGTACCGGGAGCTGATGGGCGCCACCGACTACCGCCAGGCCGCCCCCGGCACCATCCGGGCCGACTTTGCCCGGGAGATCGAGGCCAATATCGTCCACGGCTCCGACAGCCCGGAGAGCGCGGCTAGCGAAATCGCCTTCTTCTTCAACGCCCTGGAGCTAATTTAGTACCGTGTTTCGGGAATATTTGGAGTTTTTATTTTGCAAAAGAAAAAGGCAACCCCAGATCTTCTCCTCTCGTTTTTACGTTTTTGACTTAATACGCTTCTGGAATCAGGAGGCGCTTTAGTTCTTCCGTCTCATATATAACTTCTTTGCCGACCAACCGCACCTGTCCGTGCACCACATAGTTGAGAACACGGGGTTGCCATTCATGTTCAGCACGATTCACCTTTGCCGCCAAGGTCTCCGGTGTATCGCCCGGCTCAATGGGAACAGGTAGCGCGAAAAGTATCGGGCCGTGGTCATATATCGCATCGACAAAATGCATGGTGACCGCGCTGTGGGTAATTTCCCCGCGGTGATAAGCTGCCATAACCGCTTCGTGAACATAGTGTCCGTAAAGTTTCGGCCCGCCAAATCGCGGCAAAGGACCGGGATGGATATTAATCGTACGCGCCGGGTCGAGGCCGGCTATTAGTTTCAGCCAGCCGGAGAGCATGACATAATCAGCGTTGAAATACTTTACAAAGTTTTGGTAGCCCCTGGGAAGATAGGGGCCGACCCAGTATTCGGAATGTATCCCGAGAGCTTTTGCCTTATGCCAAACACCGCCTTCAAAATGATTAGTGATGACCGCACAAATCCAGGCGTCCAAAATTGGCGGCTCGGCCCGGGCAGCTCTTACCATCGCCTCAAATCCGGACCCGCCCCCGGTTTTCGTCCCGGAAGCAAAAAGAAGAATATTTGGATTAGTTTTTTTCATAACGGAATCCCCTTTTTGCCTGAAAAGAATTTCCGCATCATTGGTTTTTGCTTTTCAATCCTCAAATAGTATCCGAAATTATGCGGCAGGCTTGGCCACCGCAGTCAATTTTTGTAAGCCCTCTCAACTAGTGTAGTGTTTCAGGAAAATCTTAATAAATGAACCCGCTTTATTCCCTCCCACTTGAGGGGGCGAAACCGGGTGGGGGTGATTATTTGTTCTGTTATCTCCAAATGTTATCACCCTCCCCCCAACCCCCTCCTTCTCAGGGAGGGGAGTTTTAGGCCAAGAGATATTAAAGATATTCCTGAGACTCGATACTAGCCTGACGCTGACAAATTTCCACTTTTTTAGCCGAATTGTCAAACGGCAGCGATGATAGCCTGAATTTCCATGAATTTGCCAAGCCCTCAGGAGGATATGGTAATTTTTTATAGATTTTTGCATACCTGCCCCTCAAACCCTGCACTTCGCCTGCCAAAACTTTCCCAGGTCGCGCCGGTTTATCAGGTCGTCAGGGTTAACTACAAAAGGGGCGGGAGGTCTAAAAAGATATTAGCCGGATTATGCCGCAAGAATTGCCTGAAATAAGCATAATTATATGATAAAATATTTTGGTTATGGGGGGAATGCAGTTGGGGGGGATAGCCATGCTATATAGATGTATTTGGCCGGGGTGCGATAAAATTTGGGGTGAGCCGGAACCAGGCGTTAGTGGCTACAGTCATGGGTTATGTTCTATCCACATAAGATTGGCCTTTGAGAACACTTTTCGGAGACTTCAAATCAAAGAAGGGAACCCCGATTGTTATCTAAGGTGTTTTGGCAACTGCCCCCGCCAGTGGTGCACATTTCATCCCATTTGTACAGTGGCAGAGCCTGGGCCTGAAGAAATGGCAGAACTCCAGATGAGGCTCGAAGCCCGGAATCGATCTTTTCATCGCACTGATTAATTGAAATCAATTTAATAATTGACCAAGAATAGGCGCGGTCATTGCGCAGGATGGAGTCAGGCGCATCCGGGATCTGCAATGGAAAGGGAATGCCCGCATAGCCAGCGGATTAGGCGAGATAGGGCAGAGGTCTAAAAGATATCAGGCTTCCAAACATTTTTCAATGGGACAGTGACCATGAAAAGCAAATTCAGTCTCAGGTTCGTAGCTCTCTGGATAATTTTGGGAGCGTTGTTCTTGCTGACCTCTCTGCATCTGTCCCAAGCCAAAGAAGGTGGCTGGGAGGGCCTGAAGGCAAAGATAAAAATAACCAAGGAATTACATGACTTAAAACTGGCGCCGGATAAAGCAGCGGCAGTGCTGGCCGTGGAGCAAAAATATGCCAAAGAGCGCCAGGCTCTCGTGGCCGCTTTGAAAAAATATCGTGAAGATTTAAAAGCCGCCTTAGCTGCGGCTACCCCGGATGAGGCGAAGATTCAAGACCTGGTAAAGGCTGCCAATGCCGCTCAGGATAAACTCCTAACCTCTGTTAAAATGGAACGGGACGAGGCTATGGCCCTGATGACCCCGGTTCAGCAAGGGCAGTTCATTATGCTCCTGGGTAATTGGTTAGGGAAGGTGCAGCTATGAGGGACCATGACGCTCCGTGAAGGGGTTCGGCATGTGGGGACGCAAGGGCCTGATAATTGCAGGTTTCTTTGGTCTAGTGCTCGTGGGAGCCGTCACGCTGGCCCTTTTGGGGTACGGGCGCGATCCGCTCTGGTCGCTGCCCCCGCCAGAACATGGGTTGAAAGCAGAGCGGACGACTCTTTCTGCGCCGGATCACCGTCTTTTTGAGCACCTCACGCTCCACGGGAAACTGCTTGGCGATATCGCCTGCAACCTCAGCCTGCCCAATCCGCTTCCCCCTAAAAAACTGCCGGTCGTTCTGGTTTTAGGCGGCCTGGTCACGGGTGCAGACAGCATCCGCTACCTCAAGGACGCCGGAGATAACGCCATCGTTAGCTACGCCTGGCCAATACCAGTTGGCCTTCACGGGGTCCGCGCCTTTATGCTGCAAGCGCCCGGTCTCTACCACCGAGTCATGACGATCCCAGGACAGGTGGCCTCAGTCCTGCATTGGGTGATTAACCAGCCTTGGGCCGATGCGGAACGCATCAGCCTGCTTGGCTTTTCCCAGGGAGCCCTGGCCGCGCCTTCCGTGCAGGACATCGCCGCGCATGATGGAACCAGGGTCGGCTGGACTATCATCGCCTATGGCGGTGCGCCTCTTGGCGCGGTCCTTGCCGGCAATCCGCATATGAAACCGGCCTGGCTGGGCAAAGCCCTGGCGCCCTGGGTGGATCTGGTGTTCCATTCCCTGGAACCGACCGTCCATCTGCCGCGTTTAGCCGGCAAATTTCTGGTCCTGGAAGGGCGGGACGACAGCCTGATCCCGGAAGCAGCTCGCAACCTTTTGCGAGAGGCGGTTCCGGAGCCGAAAACCGTCATCACTTTTGAGGGCAATCACATGGGTGTAGGGCCTGACAAGATGGCTCTGCTCCAGAAAATTATTGAAACCAGCAAACAGTGGCTGATCGAAAACGGCGCCATCAACCCTGGCCCTGATTGAGCCCAGGCGCAATCTGACCCTAAATCCGCAGGGCCCCTCCGATATATGACTCTCCTCTCCTTGTTTTCCCTCAGATAGAAAAAATTTAAAAAAAGTTCCTGCAGGTGTAAATTTCTCGGCTCCAATTTTGAATATACATAGTATGCTGCCGTCACCACGGCAGGCGAGCATAATTTCGGTTAGGAGGCCCTAAATGACCAAAATAAAATTGCTTGAGGTGCCAGGGGAAGGTTTTCTAATGGTTTTAGATGGGTCAATGGAGGAGTTGTTTGCTAGCGACGTTATTCCGATGGGTTCCATAATTCCCCAGGGCCCAATGGAAGAACTTCCGGACCGCGATAAGACCCCAGAATTTGAGATAATCGACGGGGAACTGGCAGCGGGATTGAAGATGCATCTATTGCAAGAACAGATTGCATTTTTTGAGAATAAGGAAAATTTAGAATGGAAAATTCGCAATGCCCAGGAATTTCCTGAGGAATCTCCCTCGCCGAAAGAAATTGAAACCGAGTGGCAAAATAGTTTGGAAGGATTGAGGCTCTTATTGGATGAGTTGAAAGAATCGGCTGAAAAGAAAAAATGAGGGTTTGTATCCATAGGGGAACCCGGGAGATCGGGGGTACCTGCGTCGAGATCGAGGCCCAAGGCCGGCGTTTGGTTCTGGAAGTGGGCCTGCCTCTTGACACCCCGGAGACGGAGGCGTTGCTGCCTCCGGTGCCGGGATTCAGGGAGAAGGATGAAACGCTTATGGGGGTGGTGATCTCCCACCCTCACCAGGATCATTACGGCCTGGCAAAATATCTGCGGTCTGATCTGCCTATTTTCATCGGCGCTGCCGCCCACCGCATTCTTGCGGCTGCCGCCCACTTCATCCCTGGGGGGATTACCTTCCCGAAGGCAATCTACTTGAGGGACCTGGAACCCTTGCAAGCAGGTCCGTTTGAGATAACCCCTTACCTGATTGATCATTCAGCTTACGATGCTTACGCCTTTTTGGTTGCCGCCGATAAGAAGCGCCTGTTTTATACCGGAGACCTGCGCGGGCATGGCGCCAAGGCCGCCCTCTTTGAGAGGTTGGTACATAAGCCTCCCAAGCAGGTGGATGTTCTGCTCATGGAAGGCTCCACAATCGGCCGACTCGATGCAAAGGGAGGATTCCCCAGAGAAAAGGAGTTAGAGGTCGGTTTTCTGAAAGAGATGAAGTCCGCCAAGGGCATGGTTCTGGTCTATTGCTCCGGCCAAAACATCGACCGCATCGTCACCATTTTTCGAGCCTGCAAGCAAAGCCGGCGTCAATTGATCATGGACCTCTATACCGCGGAAATCCTCCGGGCTACGGAAAATCCTCATATTCCCCAAGGGGATTGGCCCGGCGTCCGGGTTTTTATTCCGCAATGGCAGCGACGGCTGGTCAAGAGAAAGCAGCTCTTTTATCTGCTGGATATTTATAAAAAGAATCGGATTTTTCCCGAAGAATTACGGGAAATAGCTGCACATGCCACCATGCTCTTCCGGCCTTCCATGGCAACCGACCTGGAAGAGGCGGGGTGTTTAGATGAAGCCAAGTTGATATACTCGCTTTGGGAAGGATACCTGAAGGGAGAGTCATTTTTCCCCTTTCTTAATTGGCTCAATTGTCATAGGATTGCTATGAGCCAGCTACACACCTCCGGTCACGCCTCTATTTCGGACCTCCAGCGACTGGCAAGAGCAATCAACGCCAGGACGGTGGTCCCGATCCATTCATTTGAACCGGGACGCTTTCCGGAGTTTTTTGATAAGGTGGAGATTAAGAAAGATGGCATGTGGTGGGATGCTTAATTTTTTAAAGATGAACAAGGAGGTATAAGTAATGTTTAGTAGAGGTTTGAATTCTGAGTTCGTGGCCGCTCTAAATCAGGCTTATGAAAAACAAACTTGGTGGAAAACTATGATGGATGACCCTGATCTTCACCTAGGTATCAGAAAGGACTACCTCAATATATATTATGCCGGAAATAGCCTTATCAAACTAGAACATAAACATGATCATCTTCTGGGAAAGACACACTATAAATTTCTTCTTGATCCTTATCAAAACCTCTACATCCAGTCATCCGATGGAAAAGCAAATCCTAATAATACTGATTTTCAATCATTATTTATAAAACACTTATATGAGTTGAAGAAAATAAAAAGAGCAAGCCTGTATTATGCGGGAGAGGAGAAAAAAGGGATTCAAAAAATACTCATGAGTAACCCTAATATTATCGACATGGAAATCGCCATGACCCAAGAAGCTGAAAAGCAGGAAGCCGAGGGGATAGAGGAACTTGAGGAATCCGCGGGGCCAGCGGCACAACGCTTAGATTTTGCTGCGCTCCAAAAGGTAACCGACGGAATTGAATTGGTGTTTTTTGAGGCCAAAATCTTTTCAAATAAAGAACTGAGGGCCACGGGAGAACAAGAACCAAGGGTGGTCAAGCAAATCAAAAAATACCAGAAATTAATCGAAAAGTATGCGGCCAATGGGGAGATCGCTAAATCTTATAAGCGAATTTGTGAGAATTTCGTGGAGTTATTAGGGATACCCGATGAAAAGAAGAAAATCGCCCAGAAGGTGCTTCAGGAAGATGTATCATTTAGCATATCAACTCATCCCCGCTTGGTGATCTTCGGGTTTGATCAAGACCAAAAAATAGGAGAAATTTTTAACTTTCAAAAAAATAAACTTGAGGAAATGCTTGGCAAAAAGCACATATTGTTAAAAGGCAATCCGAAAGACTTCACCAACAATATATCGTTCACTTAATGGAATGGTTAAGAAAAAACGCTTTGCCATTATCTAAAAAAAAATTTGATCTAATTAAAAAGTATATAATGAACGCAGGAGGGAGACAAAATGTCTAGTAACATTATTAAACCATTTGGAAAGGGAGCATCTTCTGGTTGGGAATATGATGGGAAAATTTTAAAGCCTTATGGAAGAAGTTCTTCCGATGGTTGGGAATTTGATGGCCGAATTATAAAACCATATGGGAAATCATCGTCCAATGGGTATGAGTGGAATGGAAAGGAGTTTTCGCCATATGGACGCGGGCGATCTTCTGGATGGGAGTTCGATGGCAAGGTTTTAAAGCCTTATGGCCGGAGTTCTTCAGAGGGTTGGGAATTAAAAGGGAGAACCTGGGTACCCTATGGGAAATCATCATCTCAAGGTTGGGAAACTGAAGGAACAATTCCAATTCCAGTAGCTGCATTAGTGATTCTCGGACTATCATGAGCATGTGATTCTGGGAAGGGGACTATCCCCTTATCTCAAATTAGGGAAAACCAGAAACTTGGCACTTATTCAAAGCCGCGCTGGCGCCGCACGGAAGGAATCTTAGGGCCCGCCTGCTCCTGCCGCCATTCCCCTGGCATCACCTTGACAAGCCTCCGTTGCGGCCCCATTTTAAGATTACCGCCGTCGCGGTGAGGGATAGTTTTGCGTTGTCTGAGGGCTGGTCCCTGGAGAGGAGGTCCAATCCCTTTGAAAATCATGGGCCAGGGGAAGGGCAGGTCTCCCGAAGCTGACGGGACGGTGGTCACCAGAAAGGCGTCGGCCCCCATCCCCACCGCGCAGGGAGAATTTCAGCTATACTTTTACGAAAGCAACCGGGACGACAAAGAGCACCTGGCCCTGGTGCGGGGAGAGGTGTGCGGCCGCCGCGAGGTGCCGGTGCGGCTCCACTCCGAATGTTTCACCGGTGACGTCCTGGGGTCCCGCCGCTGCGACTGCGGCGAGCAATTCCAGATGGCCCTGCAACAAATCGCCGCGGCCCGGTGCGGGGTGATCATCTACCTGCGCCAGGAGGGCCGGGGTATCGGCCTGCGGGATAAGCTGCGGGCCTACAACCTGCAGGACATGGGTTATGACACCGTCGAAGCCAACCTGCTCCTGGGACATGAGGTGGACGAGCGGGACTACACCGTGGCCGGACTCATCCTCCGGGACCTGGGAGTCGCCTCCATCCGGCTGTTCACCAATAACCCCGATAAAGTTGAGAGCATGGAGGAGTTGGGCATCCAGGTGAGCGCCCGAGTGCCCCTCCAGGGACAGGTGCATCGGGATAACGCCGCCTATCTGCGCACCAAGGCCAGCCGCATGAATCACGGGCTGATCCTGGAAGAGGCGCGGGAGGCCACCGGAACCCCGGCCGAGGAAACCAGGGTCCTGGTTCGGGTCCGGGCCGCCCTGGAGGCCGCCCCGGAGCACCGGCGCCGCACCGGCCATCCTCTGGTCACCTTGAGCTATGCCCAAAGCCTGGACGGCAGCATCGCCGCCCGCCCCGGCCACCCTTTGGCCCTGAGCGGCCCTCAGTCCATGGTTTTGACCCACGGCCTGCGGTCCTTCCACGACGCCATTTTGGTGGGCATCGGCACGGTGCTGGCCGACAACCCCCGCCTCAACGTCCGCCTGGCGACCGGCCGCAACCCCCAACCGGTGATCGTAGACAGCCGCCTGCGCTTCCCGCCCTACGCCAACCTGCTGGGGAATGGCCGCGCCCCCTGGATCATGGCCAATGAAGGGGCCGAACCCGCCCGCCGGCAAGCCCTGGAAGCCGCCGGGGCCCGGATCTTTTGCCTCCCCTCCAGCCATGGCTGGGTGGACCTGGAAGCGCTTCTAAAAAGGCTGGGGGAATTGGAGGTCAACAGCCTCATGGTGGAGGGCGGCGCCCAGGTTATCACCAGTTTTCTGGCCGCCCGCCTGGTGGACCAGATCATCCTGACTATCGCCCCCTTGCTGGTGGGGGGCCTGCGGGTAGGGGACGGCATGGGGCCCGCCAATCTCAGGCGGTTCCCCCGCCTCAGCAACCTCACCTATCAGCGTCTGGGGGAAGACCTGGTCCTCATGGGCGAACCCGAATGGAAGGCGTAAATGCAGCGGCGAACCCTCTATTTCACCGCACCCCGGCAGGTGGCCCTGCGACGGGAGGCCGTCGCCGCACCCTCCTTCGGCCAGGTGTTGGTGCAATCCATCGTCTCGGCCATCAGTCCCGGGACCGAAGGCCTCATCTACCATGGCCAGGCCCCCCAGGAACTGGCCCGGGACGAGAGCATCGCCGCCCTGGCCGGCGACTTCTCCTTCCCCCTGAAATATGGTTATGCGGTGGTAGGCCAGGTGGTCTCCCTGGGGCCCGGGGTTTCCCCGGATTGGCAAGGCAAACAGGTCTTCGCCTTTCATCCTCACGAGAGCCACTTCCTGGCCACCCCCGATGAACTGCAGAGGTTGCCTGGCCGCCTCACCCCGGAAGACGCGGTCTTCTTCCCCAACATGGAGACCGCGGTCACCTTTATGCTGGACGGCCAGCCTTTGCTGGGGGAGCAGGTGGCCATCTTCGGCCAGGGGATCGTGGGACTGCTCCTCACCTCCCTGCTGGCCCGCTGGCCCTTAAGCTCCCTGGTGACCCTGGACCTCTATCCCAAACGGCGGCTGCTCTCCGAAAACCTGGGGGCCCACCTCAGCCTCGACCCCGCCACTCCGAACCTGGAGGAACACCTGCTGGGGCGCCTGCAGGGAGCGGGGCCCTACCCCGGCGCCGACCTGACCTATGAGGTCTCCGGCAATCCCGAGGCCCTGAACCAGGCCATCGCCATCACCGGCTTCCACGGCCGGGTGGTCATCGGCTCCTGGTATGGCCGGAAGCGGAGCGACTTGAACCTGGGTGGCCGCTTCCACCGCAGCCGGCTGCGCCTGATCAGCAGCCAGGTGAGCAGCCTCCCCCCTGAACTCAGCGGCCGCTGGAGCAAATCCCGGCTCTATCAACTCACCTGGCAAATGCTGGAGGAGATCAAGCCGGCCCGCTTCATTAGCCATCGTTTTCCCATCACCCAGGCCGCCCGGGCCTATGAGTTGCTCGACCGGAACCCCGGGGAGGCCATTCAGGTGATTTTCGATTATTGAGTTCTCAGTTTTGGGTTTCCACTCCGTCTAAACCCAAGACTGTTCCTTTAAGCACCAGGAGCTGAGGCGAATTGATTTCTTTTGTCATTCTGAGGGAGCCGAGGCGACCGAAAAATCTCTAAATACGAGATGCGGAGCGAATCTTTGCATGACAAAAAAATTTAGGGTGGGCT
>JBEKDQ010000083.1:0-9545 GCA_050014275.1 Desulfobaccales bacterium
TTCGGTACCAAACTTTTTTTGAAATTGCAGCAGGCTGAGCGTTTTCTGTTGCATGATTTTGCTCCAATTAGCTATTTATTTTAATTAATTATAGCATATTGATCGGAGCAAAATCAATAAGCGTTTTTTACATTTTGATATGTTTTTTACGTTTACCGAGGTATCAAATAACTTTGAAGAAATGATAAATAATTGGATGCGAAAGGCTGATATTATGGAATCTGTTTACGATTTATATTTTAGTACAATATATCAGCCTCTTATGCGGTTGCGGCATAAGTTCCTAAGTAGAATTCATGCGTTGGAAATTTACCATAGAAATACTAAAAGGAATTATGAATTAGAAAGTCCTGAACATGAAAATAGAATTAGGGAAATATTGGAAAGTGTTCCACATAAGCATAGGGAATGGGTAGAAAATATATTGCAATATAGTAATGAACCCTCAATGAGGCAAAGGATTGCTGATTTGGTAAATGATAATTATTCTATTTTAAAATTAATAATTAAAGATAAAAAATCATTCATGCATAAATTGATAAATACTCGCAATTATTGTATTCACTACAATCAAGAATTGAAAGATCAAGCTGCGAAAGGGGTGGAGTTATATAAACTCACTCAAATTTGCAAAATTATAATTGATATTTGCCTGTTAACAGAATTAGGTTTTGATAAAGAAACTACAGAAAAATTATCTCTTAGAAATTGGGAATATAAATATGGTTTGCAGCAAATTTAAATTCTAAGGGCCGATGAAATCCTTATAGGTTTGGGAAGGCCAGAGTAAACCCTTTCCTCCAATAGTCTGGTGCCAGGAGCCGGATATTTAGCTTGTGGCCGAGAAAATGGCCATCATGTACTGGAGATTAAACCGAGCCTAATTTTCAAGTAATTTCCAGCCACGCCAATCCCAAATTAAAAACACCTTCCTTACGACATCCTCCTAAGAGTCACCAAGTCATATTTTTTACAACGATATCCGCTCTGATATTATGTCCAGCTGATGTGAAACACTCCACTAGTTTAAAAGGGTTCTTGGAGTTATTGGTTTTCCCTTAGGAACTAAAAAATGAAGGCCGAAAGCGTCAGCTTCCGGCCTTAATGCTTACAGACCAGGGCCCCGCCATCCTACCCCGGTTTTCCCTTCAGCCTTCCCCTTTGGTGATCCTCACGCCGGTTAAGCGGGAGGCATGCCCAGGTGGACCAAGAGGCGTCGGTGGAAGTAAGCCGAGGCGTCCTCGATGCCCATGAGGCCGAAGCGCACCTTGACGGTGGTAATCTGGTTGGGTCGGGAAACCAATTGAATCTTCACATTGGTGTCCGGGGGCGCCACCGCCTCAATATGGGATTCCAGCGGGTTATACTCCTGAGTAGTAATTTTTAGTTGCAGATCCTTGCAGGCTGCCAGGGCGGCGTCCCAGACTTCCTGCATGGGCCGGGGATAGTCCTTTTCCATGGTGCCTTCGACCCATTTATAACTCCCGATGGCGGCCATACCGCCCAGGCCCAAAAGCACAGTTTCCACGCAGCCGGCGGTGAGCAGCAAAGCCGCCAGCAATATCCCCAGTTTGGTGCGCCAGATCTTCAGCCTCATTCCGGATCTCCTTTTCATAACTGACTTCTTCCCTCTTATGCCACCCTTCTTTGCATGTGTCAATTATTTTGGTGGGCTTGGGAGTCTTATTTCCCTGGGGAAAAAGAGAAAAACGCGCCAAAACGAAAAAGGGCACAGCACCTGTGCCCTGGAAAGCGAAAGCCTCATGGTCTTCCGGGGCGCAGGGCGCACCCGGCGAGTTATCTGCTCACTGCTTGGTTGTCCACTGCCTTCTGGCCGTAATCGCAATAGGGCAGCAAGGGGCAATTGGGGCATTGAGGGTCCCTGGCGGTGCAGATGGCCCGGCCGTGCCAGATGAGTTGCAGGGAAAACCTGGTCCAGCGCTCCTTAGGCACCAGGGCCATCAGATCGAACTCGATCTTTACCGGGTCCTTGGCCCGGGTGAGTCCCAGGCGCTGGGAGACCCGGCCGCAGTGGGTGTCCACCACGATACCGGGGATGCCGAAGGCATTGCCCAGGATAACATTGGCGGTCTTGCGGCCGACGCCCGGGAGCTTAACCAGCTCCTCCAGGGAGGCCGGCACCTGGCCGCGGTGTTGCTCCTCCAGGGCCTGGCCCAGGGCCTTGAGGCTCCTGGCCTTGTTGTGGTAAAAGCCGGTCTGGTAGATATCCCGCTCCAGTTCCTCCAAGGGGGCGCGGGCATAATCGGCGGCGCTGGGATATTTGGCAAAAATCGCCGGGGTCACCCGGTTCACCCTCTCATCGGTGCATTGGGCGCTGAGGATGGTGGCTACCAGCAACTCCAGGGGGTTGCGGAAATCCAGGGTAACGTGCACCTGGGGGTAATGCTCATCCAAAAGCTGAAGAATCGGGCCGATTTTCGCCGCAGGCTCCATGGAAACTCCTGTTTTCTGTCTTCGGCTTCGATTGCAATCCTAAAAAGAAACCTGGATCTACAAGTTATTTGACCAGACGAAGGCCAGGCCCTAGTTGAATCGATGGCACTGAAGGCACCAACTTCATCGGGCTGAGATCATGTGGGCACCCCCTGCCTTGGGCTTAACCCCGGCGATTTTTAACCGCGGCTGGCGAGCCACGAGGAAAAACTTATGCCTGTTCAGTTAACCACGATCCCTGGCTCTGTCACCCATCAGGAAGAAAGTTTTTGGTTTTTTTTTATTTTTGTATTTTTTGTGTTTTCATAAGGGTACGTCCGGCGCACCAAAAAAGGCGCCTAAGAGGCAGCCTATTTGTATCCGAGAGGCGCTACTAACGGAATAGTCTTTACAGAAAATAGAAAACGGAAAACGGAAAACTATCTTTTCAGGAGGGCCGCCAGATGCCGGGTCAGTTCCTGGAACTCCGGAATCTTAAGGCGCGACACCAGAAGCAGATAGAGACCCCCTCCCAGCAGGATATCCGCCAGGAGGCTCAACAGGCGCCCCGGCAAACCGCTTCCCAGCCAGCCGATAAGCAGCGAGTTGGTCAAGAAGACCGCCAGGCCCATCACCAGGGCGGCGCACCCCGTCTTGGCCAGAGTGAGGAGAAGATAGCCCGCCCGAAAACCCCCTAGCTTCCGGTAAAGCATCAGCGCCAGGAAAAAGAAGTTGAGGGTCCCGCTCAGGGAGGTGGACAGGGCAATGGCCAGGTGTTGCAACGGGCCCAGGGTGAGGGTGATGAACCCCACGTTGGCCACTACCGTAAGGAAAGAGCCCAGCACCGGGATCCGGGTATCGTTCAAGGCATAGAAGGCCGGCACCATGATCTTCACCCCGGCAAAGGCCGTGAGGCCCACGGCATACAGGGCCAGGGCCGCAGCGGTCTGGTGGGTATCCCAGGCGGTGAACTGGCCGTGCTGGAAAATGAGGGCGATGATGGGCTGGGCCAGGAAGATCAGGCCGCAGGCCGACGGCAGGGTGACCAGGAAGGCCAGGGAGAGTGAGGATTCCAGGGCCCCCTTTAAGGCGCCCAGATCCTTGAGGGCCGCGTGCCGGGAGACCACCGGCATGGTGGCTACCATCAAGGCCACCCCGAAGAGCCCCCCGGGCAGGTGAAAGAGGCGGAAGGCGTAACTGAGCCAGGAGACGCTCCCCTGGGCACAACTGGAGGCGTAAAAGGTGTTGATGAAGATGTTGATCTGGGTGGCGGAGAGTCCCAGCACCGCGGGCAGCACCAGTTTACCGATGCGCCGCAGCCCCTCATCCCGCCAATCCATGACCCATTGCAGCCGAAAACCTTCCCGCCACAACAGGGGCAGTTGCACCACCAGTTGCAGCAGGCCGCCGATGAGGGTCCCCCAGGCCATGCCCACAATGGGGTTGAGGCCCAGACTTGGAACCAGCAGGCTCAGAGCCACCCCGGCCACCACGGAGCCCAGGTTGAAAAAACTGGAGGCCAACGCCGGGATGAAAAATTTGCCCCGGGTGTTGAGGATGCCCATGACCAGGGCAGCCAAAGAAATCAGCAGCAGAAAAGGGAACATGATCCGGGTCATCAGGATGGTGAGCTCCGACTTCCCGGGGACCAGGCGGAAATCCGGGGTCATTAGATTCACCAATTGGGGGGAGAAGAACATGCCCAGGAGGACGAGACTCCCCACCAGCAATGAGGAGCACATGATGACGTTGTTGGCCAGGCGCCAGGTCCGGGCGGCCTCCGACTTTTGGTCGTAGTCGGTGAACACCGTGACGAAAGCGGCGCTCAGGGCCCCTTCGGCAAAGAGATCCCGCAGCAGATTGGGGATGCGAAAGGCCACCACAAAGGCGTCATAGGCGTAGCCAGCCCCGAACAGGCCGGCGAATACCTGCTCCCGCACCAGACCCAGGATGCGGCTGGCCAGGACTGCCAGGCTCACGGTTCCCGCGGCCCGGGCGATTTTCCCGGTTTGGCTGCCTTCACTGGCTAAATCTCGACTCAACGGCAAAACCTCTAAAAAAAACCTCAAATGAGGCTCTAACAGTGGCCCAGGGCGGCGCCCCCGGGGGGCGACCCTGGCCCCTGCTAAATAACTCCCCTTGCCGGACACCGCGGCATACGAAGTTTTCTTTAATTAACCTGGATGACTTGCAGGTAAAAAAGGGAAAGGCCCGCGGGCGCCAATATTTTTCCGGCCTGCCGCGGCGAGCGCCCCCCTAGCCGTTGCCGGCCTTCCTGGCAGCCGGGGGGGCAGAGGGCTTCTTCTTGGGGGTGGAGGTCTTGGACTTATCCTTGGCCGCCGCTAGCTGGTTCTGGGCCGCGGCCTTGGTCCCTTTGGCGCCCGGGGCTTTGCAGATTTTGGGCTTGGGGGCTGGTCTGGGCCTGGGGGGCATTGTGTTACTGGCCAACTCGGCGGAGGGAGTCCCGGGGTGCAGCAGCGCATAGCCCGGCTGATCCCCGGAGGCCGTACCCTTGATGGGAGGCTCTTCCACCCGGGGGCTCAACTTGCCAGGCCAGCCCTCGGCCCATACTGTTCCCAGAAATCCCGCCAGCTTCAGATCTTGATGCTGCTCATTAAAAGATTGGGCCAAGGCCAAGGCCAACCCCAATCCTACGCCTGCGCTCGCCAGCAAGCCCAGCCAACCGAGGCGTCGCCATGAGCGGCTCCGCCGCTGAGTACCAGCTTTACGGCTGGATAAGGTGGAAATGAGGGCATACATGCCGTAGGCCCAGAGGATGAAGAGCAGCGCAGAGACCACTAATTCTCCTTCGTAATAGTAAGGATAACCGTTCTGATTTTTTGAAGTCAACCCTTTTTCGCGACCCTTGCAGGAAAAGGGTTTAAGACATGTCATTTTATTGACATAAAGTCGGTTTTGGGGTAATAAATCTTAACCATGGAAGATTATTTATGAAACCGGATAAGGCCTCCATCCTGGTGATCGACGGCGACCCGGACCTCCGTCAATCTCTAACGGAAATCCTGGAAGGGGAGGGCTACGCGGTCCCGCCACCGCATGCGTGCCAAGTTGGGGGCAACCTCTAAGGAGACTGCCTCATGGCCGAAACCCAAATTCCCAAAAAAACCAAAAATCCCGCCTCCACCCGTCAAGCCATCCTGACCTTCCATTTCGCCGACCGGATCAAGGCGGAAATCCTCCTCGCCTCCCGGCTCCTGGACAGCGTCGCTCAGATGCAGGGACTGGAGCGCGAGGGCGCCAGCCGACTGTTTCTCGAGTTTCTCCAGGGCCTGCAGATGGAGATCAACCTGGCCCAGGCGCAGATTAACGAACCGGAGATGGTGCGGGTGAGCACGGTGATGCGCGGGCTGGTGGGGATGGCGGATTCACGCATGTTCCAGGAGATGCAGTCCCACTTCACCTGGATGATCAGCGTCATGGCCACCTTCGCTCAGCGGTCCATGGAATACCTGATCAGGGAGAAGTTGCTCTGATGGCTGACACCCGCCCGCGGCTCTTAGTACTGGTGGGGGGCGGCCGAAAATTGCCGCCTGGTCACTTTCCTTTGGCGTAGTCAGCCATCCCGGTGATATCGATGACCACTACCGGTTCCGGGCCCACCACCCAGGCGTCATGGCCGGGCGGGATTAAGGATACCTCTCCAGGGCCAAATTCCCGTTCGCTGCCGTCATCCATCACTATGCGAATGCGGCCGGAAAGGTGAAGTTGGAGATGGGGCGCCTGGCAACTCTCGGTGCCGACCAGAGGTTTTACCGAGGTAGACCACCGCCAACCAGGCTTAAAGGTGGCCCTGCCAAAGGTAACCCCGCCCAATTTAACCATCTCCAACTTACCTTTATCAAAATTGCGGACCTCATCCGGCTCGGAGAAATTCTTCCCTTCCATGCGGCTCATGTTCAGCCCTCCTTTCCCTCAAGCTATGCAGCCTGCCGGCCACAGTCAAGGGGCGCGTCTCACGCGCCTTTTGGGGTTCGTGAGAACTGCGTCAGGGCGACTCAGCGAGTCGCCCAGGCGTGGTCACTCCCGGGGCACCAACCGGTAAACCTCCAGGAGCGGCAGCCCCTGGGCTTCGGCCATCTGGCGGCAGGCCTCGTACTCCGGCAGCAGCCTGCGCTTGCCGCCATACTCCATGACCTTCACCGTTAGCGGGCCGTAAGCGGTGTCCACGGTCTTCTGCCAGCGCCTGGCCACCACCCGCTCCACCTCCGAGACCCGCACCCCCAGGGTGGTGGACTCGGTGAACAACTGCTCCAGCAGGGCCTCCCGGGCCGCCAGCGGACCGATCACCGTGAGGCCCACCCCGGGACGGCCCTTTTTCATCTGCAGGGGACTCAGGGCCACGTCCAGGGCCCCGGCTTTGATGAGCCCGGCCAGCAAGGGCTCGTAGAGCTCCGGGTTCATGTCGTCTATGTGGGTCTCCAGGACCAGCACCCGCTCCCGCCGGCCGGCGGCCGGGGTCAAGGCGGTCCCCAGATAAATGCGCAGCAGATTGGGATACCCCGGCAGCTCCCGGCTGCCGGCGCCGTAGCCCACCCGTTCCAGACGCAAGGGCGGGCAGGGCTCGAAGACCGCCCCCAGTCCCTGGAGAATCACCGCGCCGGTGGGGGTCACCAGCTCCCCGGGCAGATCGGTGCCGTAAACCGGCAGTCCCTTCAACAATTCCAGGGTGGCAGGGGCCGGGTTGGGCAGCGGGCCGTGGCTCCCGGCGATCATCCCGCAACCCATGGGCAGGGCGCTGCAAAAGACCCGGGTGATCCCCAATTTCTCCACCCCGTAAGCGGCGCCCACGATGTCCAGGAGGGTAACCAGAGCCCCCAGTTCGTGGAAGTGCACCTCCTCCAGGGGCTGGCCGTGAATCCTGGCCTCCACCTCCCCCAGGAGGCGAAACATGGCGAGGCTGCGTTCCTGGACCCCGGGACCCAGGGGACTGCCTGCGATCAGGGCGCGGATCTCCCGGTAGCTCCGGGTGGGCTGGGGGCGGCGAAACCGGAAGTCCACCTGGAGCTGCACCCCGCTGAGATGGTCCTTGGTGCGGCGCGGCGCCGCCAGGCTCACCTCGGCCAGCCCCAGCAGGTTGAGGAGGTCCTCCAGGTCCGAGACCTCGAGGCCCAGATCGATGAGCGCCCCCAGGGTCATGTCCCCGCTGATGCCGGCGAAGCAGTCGAAGAAGGCCCAGCGTTCACTGGTTGGCGCGGTCGACAAGGAGTTCCACCTCCTTTACGGTGCGGCCTTCGGTGGCGCGCACGGTAAAATGCAGGTTGCGGTACTGCACCCGTTCCCCGCCCCGGGCCAACTCGCCCAGTTGGGCGATGAGGAACCCCGCCAGGGTCTCGTAATCCCCGGAGGGCAGGCCCAATTTCAGGGATTCGTTCAAGGTCTTGATTTCGGTGCGGGCGTTGATGAGATAATGGCCCTCCCCCAACTTCCGATAGGGGGCCACCTCCTGGTCGAACTCGCCGGTGATTTCTCCGACGATCTCTTCCAACAGGTCTTCGATGGCGACAATGCCTACCGCCCCGCCATATTCGTCCACCACCACTGCCAGGTGGCTGCCCTCCCGCTGCATCTCGGTGAGCAGCCGGTCGATCTTTTTCACTTCCGGCACGTACTTCACCGTTCGGATGAAGGGCTTGATGGGGCGCTCGCCGTGCTCCTCCCCCAGGAGGTCGAAGCTGTGGAGCACTCCGATGAGCTTGTCGATGCGTCGGTGAAATATGGGCAGGCGGGAGAAGCGGGTGTCGCGGAATTCCTCCAGGGCCTGCTGGATTGTCAGGGTGTCCGGAATAGCGGTCACCCGGATGAGAGGAACCATCACCTCTTTGACGGTGCGCAGGCTGAACTGGAGGATACGGTGGATGAAGAGGCGCTCGGTACCCTTCAAGTCCACTTCCGGACCGCTCTTGGCCACCACCAGGCGCAAGTCCTCCCGGGTGATGAAGGGCATCTGGCCGGTCTTGCGGACCCCGGTGACCAGCAAGACCGCCCGGCTAAGGCCGCCGAAGATCCAGATAATGGGAGAGAATACCCAGAAGAACAGCCACAGGGCCGGGGCCAGGCGCTCCGCCAGCATGGTGGCCTTCTGCCGGCCCACGGATTTGGGGATGATTTCCCCCAGAATCAGGATCAGGGGGGGCAGGGCGATCATCACCGGGATTTCTGCCCCCTGGCCGAAGTGCCCCAGGAAAAAGGCGGTCACCAGGATGGTATTGGCCGCCGCCGCCAGGTAAGCGCCCAGTAGGGTGACGGACAGGAAGTGCTCCGGCCGGCTCAGGAGCTGAAGGGCCAGGTGCGCACCCCAATGTCCCTCCTCGGCCCGGCGGTGAAGGCGGCGACGGTTGGCGGAGACCAGGGCGATCTCCGCCGCCGCGAAGATCCCTTCCAGGAACAGGAGTGGAATGAAGATGAGGAGAATCCCGGAATTCATGGCTATTCCCGGCGCACCTCCATCTCCAGGATACGGGTACCCTTCATCCGGGTCACCCGGAAGCGCAGATGATCCAAGACCACGCTGCCGCCTTCCCGGGGCAGAGCGCCGAAGAGGTTCAGAACCAGGCCGCCGATGGTATCGAACTCCGCGGTCGGCAGCTCCAGGCCCAGGACTCCGTTGAAATCCGCCAGGGACAGGGTGGCCTTGACCCGCCAGACACCGGGGGCGATCTCCACCAGGGGTTTCTCTTCCACCTGAAACTCTTGGGGGATCTCGCCGCAGAGTTCCTCCAGCATGTCCTCTACGCTCACCAGCCCCACCAGGGAGCCGTATTCATCCACCACCAGGGCCAGGCGCAGATGCCGGGCCAGCAACTCCGTCAGCAGATCGAAGGCTTTTTTGTTTTCCGGTACATAATAGGCCGGCCGTAAAAGATTTTCCCTAACCTCCTCCCCGCATGGGCCCTCCACCGCCATCGCCAGGACATCCTTGGCGTGCAGGATGCCCAGGACGGCGTCAGGGCTGTCCCGATAGATGGGGATCCGGGAAAACCGGGACCGCTTGATGGCCTGGATCATTTCGGGAAAGGGCATATCCAGGGGCAGGGAGAAGATCTCGGGGCGGGGGACCATGATCTGCCCCACCCGCAGTTCGCCGAAGCTAA
>JBEKDQ010000084.1:0-9290 GCA_050014275.1 Desulfobaccales bacterium
CCGCGGCGGCCTCCAATACTGGCCCCACCCGATCATATGCCTCACGAGGGCCGCCAGGCATCAGGCTGGGCCCGAAGCGGGCCCCGGCCTCGCCGCCGGAGACCCCCAGGCCCATGAACAATATCCCTTTGGCCGATAGGAATTTGCCTCTCCGATTGGTGTCGGTGAAATGGGAGTTGCCCCCATCGATGAGCACGTCACCGGGTTCCAGGACGGGCAAAAGTTCCCGGATCATAGCGTCCACCGGTTCCCCCGCCGAAATCATGGTGATCATGGCCCGGGGCTTGCGTAGCAACCCCCCGAATTCCTTCAGCTCATAGCCGGGCCGGATATCCCGGGAACCCACCTCCCGGGCCATGAATTCCCGGGTCTTCTCGGCGGTGCGGTTGTAAATGGCTACGGAAAAGCCGCGGTCCGCGAAGTTCAAGACCAGATTACGGCCCATGATCCCCAGACCCATGACGCCGATCTCACATCCCTGCTTGGGCATAACCGAATCTCCGGATGTCGGCAATGGCGGGCGAGACGCCCGCCCCACTTGAAACTGGGGGCGGGGTTGCCCCGCCCTCACCCGCGATACTCCCTTGCTCTTAACCCTCCAGCGACAATCCGAGTTGGGCCAGGGCAGCCCGGGTGGACTGGTAACCGGTATGATAGATACCGGCAACGCCCAGGCTCCGGCCCACCTCCACGAACATGAGCCGGTCGTCCAGGTAGACCACCTGCTCCGGCAGCACCTGGGCGCAATCCAGGGCCAGCCGGTAAAGGTCAGCGTCCGGTTTGCGGTAGTGGACGAAACATGAGCAGATGAAAAAGTCCACGTAGTCCCCCAGGTTGAATTTCTTGATGCGGTAGCGGGTAAGTTCGAGGCCCTCATTGCTCACCGTGGCCACTTTAAGGCCGTATTTGGCCTTCAGACCTTTGATCAGCCCCTCGGTTTGCGCCATCTCCGGCTGCTGTTGGGACTGGGTGAACATGAAGGTCTTGAAATCTTCCCGGGTGAAGGGCCGGTCTTGGTAAAAGACCACACGGGCCAGGTATTCGTCCAGGCTTAGTTTGCCTTCCTCATAAGTGTCGAAGGTGAGGTTGTGGCGCTCATTCATCTCGTCGTAATCCAGGTTGAAGATCTCCGCCGCCAGCCGGCGGATGCGCCGGTCCCAGCCGTTGGTGAGCAAGACGCCGCCGATGTCCAGAAACATGGTGGTAATGTTCATTTCTTCCCCCCCGGCGGAGCCGATGCCACCGTGAGCCGCAATTGCTCCAGGGCCGAGGAGACCTCACCAGCAAGTGGATGCACATCATCCGCCGGCCGACCTTCCCCCATCCTGGGCCTGCCGGCGCTTGCCCTCCAGGCTGCACATCAGTTTGTCGTAAGGTTGGTTGAATTTTTCCACCCCTTCGTCTTCCAACTGCCCGGTAACCCGGTTGAGGTCGATGCCCAGCTCTGGCAGCCGCTGCAAGATGGCCGCGGCCTGGTCTGCACCCTCGCTCAGGCGGCTGGCCGGCTTGCCATGGTCCCGGTAGGCGTTTAGGGTTTCCAGAGGCATGGTATTGATGGTTTCCGGCCCGATGAGGGGCTCCACGTATTTAACGTCGCTGTAGGCTGGGTTCTTGGTGCTGGTGCTGGCCCAAAGCAGGCGCTGGGGCCGAACCCCCTGGTCCTGCAAGGCCCTGAAACGGTCGCTGCCGAAGACCTGATGGTAGATGGAATAAGCCACCTTGGCGCTGGCAATGGCCACCTCCCCCTCAATGGAGGCCGCGGCTCCGCCCATCTGTTTGAGGGTCTGATCCACCAGGGTGTCGATGCGGCTCAGGAAGAAGCTGGCCACCGAAGCCACCCTGGGGTGCAGCCCCCGGGCGACCCGCTCCTCCAGCCCGGAGAAGTAAGCCTCGGCCACTTCCCGATAACGAGGCAGGCCAAAGAGCAGGGTGACGTTCACATTGATTCCTTCGCTGATGAGTTGCCGGATGGCCGGCAGGCCCTCCAGCGTGGCCGGCACCTTGATAAAGACGTTGGGCCGGTCCAATTTGGCCCACAGACGCCGGGCCTCGGCAATGGTGCCGGGGGTGTCGTGGGCCAGGTGAGGATTGACCTCCAGGCTGACGAAGCCGTCGGCGCCCTCCAGCTTGCGGAACACCGGGAGGAATAGGTCCGCGGCCTGCTGCACGTCGGACACCGTCAGGGTCTCGTAAATCTCCTGGATACCCTTGGCCTGCCGGGAGAGCTTGCCAATATCGTCGTCATAATCGAGTTCGCCGGTGATGGCCTTTTCGAAAATGGCCGGATTGGAAGTCAGCCCCCCCAGGCCATCTTCGTCGATGAGGCGCCGGAGTTCACCGGAATTGAGCAGATGCCTGCTGAGATAGTCCAGCCAGACGCTCTGACCGCAGCCCCTGAGTCTGAGCAGAGGGTTCTCTTGCATGCCGATCTCCTATTATGCTGTCTCCCGCTCGAGGACAGCTATCTTGTCCAGGCGGCGCTGGAAACGCGGGGCTGTCTGGAAACGAGACTTCAAAAAGGTCTGAATGAGGTCCCAGGCCAGGGCGTAGCCGGTGACCCGCCCCCCCAGGCAGATGACGTTCATGTTGTCATCTTCCACCCCCTGGTGGGCGGAATAGGCGTCGGTAATGAGGGCGGCCCGTGCTCCCCGGATCTTATTGGCGGCCACCGCGGCTCCCACGCCGCTGCCGCAAATGGCGATGCCCCGTTCCACCTCCCCCTGGGCCACCGCCCGGGCCAGGGGCACGACAAAATCGGGGTAATCGTCCTGGGCATCGTATTCCTGGGCGCCGTAATCCACGGTCTGGTGGCCGGCCGTCCGGAGTTCCTCCAGCATCCGCCCCTTCAGCTCAAAACCGCCGTGGTCCGCAGCCAGACCGATGCGCATAACAGTCTCCTCCTGGTAGCGATCCTTAACTTCGTGGCCTCATGCCACTCAGGAGCATGAGAATTAGGCCATGAGCAGCGGAGCGGCCTTCCCTGCCCGCCCGAATTTGGGTTATTACTGCGGCCCACCCGGGGTGCGGGTCAATGGCTCATCTCCCCTTAGCTGGCCGCCAACTTAAACTGGCGCAGGAGGTCCTGGACCTTGTTGACGATGGCTCCGTGGGAGATGCCCTCATAATCCAGGAGTTCTTCGGGTTTGCCGCTCTTGGGCCTCTTATGCACCGCCAGAGAATAGACCGGGGCCGGGCTGCCGGCCAGGGCGGTGCGCACTGCGTCCCCCAGACCCCCTTCGGGATAATGGTCCTCCACCGTGATCACGGCCCGGGTAGCGGCGGCCGCCTCTTTCAGGGTCTTCTCATCCACCGGCTTGACGCTGTAGAGGTCGATGACCCGGATGGAAAATCCTTGTTGCTGCAGCTCCTCATAGGCCTTCAGGGCCTCGAAAACTGTGATCCCGGCCCCGATGACCGTGACCGCATCCCGGGGGCTATGGCGCAGCACCTTGCAGCCTCCGATGGTGAATTGCTCCTCCGGACCGTAAAGAATAGGGGTCGCCATCCGGGTAGTGCGAAGATAGACGATCCCGCGGTGCCGGGCCTCCGCCGCCACCAGGTGCTCGGTGGAGACGGCGTCGCAGGGGTAAAGCACCACGCTGCCCAGTATGGCCCGAAACATGGCCAGGTCCTCCAGGCCCATCTGGGAGGGGCCGTCTTCTCCGATGGACACTCCGGCATGGGAGCCGCAGAATTTGAGGTTGGCGTCCGAGTACTGGCTCATGCGGATCTGGTCGTAGGCCCGGCTAAAAAAGGCCGCAAAGGTGGAGACAAAGGGGAGCTGGCCCCGGCACTGCAGCCCCAGGGCCACTCCCACCATGTTTTGCTCGGCGATGTACATCTCAAAGAACCGCTCCGGATGCGCCTCCTTGAAGATCTCGGCATAGGTGGAATTACTCACCTCACCGTCCAGGACCACCATCCGGGGAAATTCCGGATAAAGCCGCTTCAAGGCGTTGCCGTAAGCCTTCCGGGTGGCCACCGGTTTGTCCGGAGGGTAGGACGGCGGCCCGGCCGGTTGGGGTGGGACCTCGGCGGGCTTCAGGTCCTCCGGCTGGAGCACGGTTCCCCGGAGCGACCGGTCCACCGGGCCCAACTCCGGCAGGGCCCGGGCCAGTTGCTCCGGATCCAGGGTCTTGCCGTGCCAGCCGTCTCGGTTCTCGATGAACGACACCCCTTTGCCCTTCACCGTCTTGGCAATGATCATGGTGGGTTTGTCGACCACCAGTATGGCCTGCTGATAAGCGGACAAAACCTCGGGGAAGGAGTGGCCGTCGATCAGGATAGTTTCCCAGCCAAAGGCGGCGACCCGGTTTTCATAGGCCATCAAGTCCCAGCCATACATGGTCTCGCCCCGCTGGCCCAGCCGGTTGACGTCCAGGACTCCCACCAGGTTATCCAGTCGATAATGGGCCGCCAGTTGGAGGGCCTCCCATTGGGAGCCTTCCGCCATCTCGCTGTCCCCCAGGAACACATAAGTCATATAAGGGAGCTTATCAAGGTACTTGGCATTCAGGGCCTGGCCCACCCCGATGGACAGGCCCTGCCCCAGAGAGCCGGTGGCGGCCTCTACAAAAGGTAAGACCGGGGTAGGATGGCCCTCCAAAGGGCTGCCGAAATGGCGGTAGGTCATGAGTTCAGCTTCCGTCAATTTCCCCGCCGCGGCCCACAGCGCATAAAACAAGGGCGAGGCGTGCCCCTTGGAAAAGATCAGCCGGTCATTGTTGGGGTGCTTGGGGTGGTTCAGATCATATCTGAAGATGCCGCTGAACAAGAGACCGGCCATCAACTCCACACCCGACAGGGAAGAGGTGGGATGGCCGGAGCCGGCCTGGGTGGTCATGGTGAGGATGTGGTATCGTATCTGAGTGGCAATCTTCTTCAAGGTTTCCAACTGTTCCGGATTAGCCATAACTGAGGTCCTCGCGGTAGGCCGCCTGGCCGTGGGAAAATGGGTTAGCTGTCAGCCGTCTCTCATAGCTGTCAGCTTTCAGCCGTAGGGGCGACCCGTTAGGGTCGTCCGGGCGATCCAGCGGATCGCCCCTACACGGATAGTTGATAGCTTTCGTTTATCTTAAGACCTAAAATCCGATTTTCAAGGTCTTGTCCCATCCCTTCAGTCCTGGCGCAGCGGAAAGACCAGGCTGGCTCCATACCAGCCGATGAGGCTCACCAGGGGCCACAGGACGAAGATCATTCCCAGGTAAACTTTGCCGGTCCAATCCCCCCAGGCCGCCAGGACTTCCGGGTTAAGCCAGCGCCAGGCAAAGGCCCCGGCCCCCATCGCCAGCATAATGGGAGTCAGGGTCAGCTTGATGACCACCGGCCGCAGGAGACGCCACTGATAGTTGTACCACCAGGTGGCCAGCCCGGTGATCAGGGCCACCGGTGTAAAGAGCACCCCGCCCCCCAGGCAGTGGAAGCCGGTGACCTCGAAGGACCTGACTCCGGTGAGTAGATAGAGCAGGGTGAAAACAGGGGCGGAGACCAGGAAGACGATGGGAAAGTGCACCACCATGGGGTGGGGATGGCGCTGCAGTATGGGAAAGCGCTGCAGCAGACGGCGCAACATCCCGGGTGGCGCCGCGGGGGCCTCTGCTTCCTGGGCTTCGGAAACCTTCCCAGGCGAGGCTCCTATGCTACTGGGGCTCCCTTGCAGCACCCCCACCTGGGGATGGCGCAGGAAGACCTCTTCTCCGTGGGGGGCCGCGGGCAGCTCTCCGGTGAGGTCGGCCCCGGCCAGATGGCCGGCCATGTGCTTGCCCCTCTGCCATAGGGGGCTGTCGCTAACATCATAAACCCGGCCCTGATAGGCAATGTAGATGGGCTGGCCATCGGCGCCGTTGAACTGCGCCAGCTCTTCCGGAGTAAACCTTCTCTGACCCTTAGGCAAATTCTTTTTCCTTATGCATTTGGCGACTTATAGACCGCCGCCACGATCATGAGGTTTTGGGTCTTGCGGTTCCAAGGGGAAAGTCAGCATACCCCCGAAATAGCTGATGAGGGTCACTAACGGGGTCAGCGCCAAAACCAACAACAAATAGAGGAGGTTCACTCCTTGAGGGTCCCGCAACACCTGGGGGTTGAGCAGCCGCCAGCTAAAGGCCCCGGCGGCCATTGCCCCTAGCAGATACGACAGCCTCTTTTCCAAGCCCAGGGTGGGGCTGGGTTCGGGATAATTCAGCCTTTGGCTGAACACTCCGGTGGCAATGGCCGCCGGGGTGGCCAGCACCCCGCCCCCAAGGCAGTGAAAGGCTGTGGTTTCAAAGGACTCCACCCGGATCAGCAGGTAAAGGACGCTGAAGAAGCTGGCGGCCAGCATAAAGGTAATGGGGAAGTGGGCCACGGCGGGATGCGGGTAGCGCCGCAAATAAGGGTGACGCGCCACCAGTCCCGACAGCCAGGGAGGCAGTTGGCGGCGGCCCTCCGCTCCCTGCTCAGGCCCCTGCCTGCCTTCTGCCATCAGCGCTTCGTAGTTTTCGGTGGCGTCCATGTCCTTCCCGCGTCTTTTCCCTTTCGATTGGGCGGCAGATACGACCGCCCCACCGGATTGATTTAATGTTGATAGCCTTAATAGTAATTCCTTTGCTGGCGGCCAGGGACGGCCGCCCCACCAGGTTGTACTTTGGTGGGGCGGGCCTCCGTGCACGCCGCAAGAAGAACAAGCCTCTGGCCAGGACCAGGCGGCCATACTTAGCTGGGCTCATTCCCTCACGGTGGCTTTGTTGGCCGAGTGGCAACCGCCCTTAAGCTATCACCCCGATGCCGCTCGATTCCCCCAAGTCCCCCCTCGGACAAGACCTCAGGCGACCAGGTTCAGCAGAACTACGGCCAGCACCGCCAGGGGATAATAGCTGGCACGATTGAACAGGGTCGCCGCCCGGCTCCGGGCGCCGCTCCAGAGAAGCCCCCAGGCCGGCAGCAGCAACAGATAGATTCCCCCCAAAAAAATCAGCATCTGCTGGAAGAGCGAGAACCGGGCCGGGGACATATGCAGGATCACCAGGGAAAATACCAGGCTTAAGCCCAGGAAACCCATGGCCATGGCCCGGGCCTTCTCCAGTCCGTAAACCACCGGAATGGTCTTGGCGTTGAGGTCCCGGTCCTGTTCCAGGTCGTGCCAGTCCGCCGGAATATTCTGGCCGCCCAGCTCCCAGAAAAAGAGCCAGAGAAAGAGGACCGCCAGGAACCGCGGCGAAGGCCGGGGGTCCACGGCCAGAACCGCGGCTATGGCCCCCAGGCTCTTGACCACCCCGGCCACCAGCAGGCGGAGATGGCTGACCCTGAGCAACAGACAATACGCGGTCTCCAGGAGGCAGCCGGCCAGAAAGATGAGGGCGCACGCCGGATTCAGGCAATAGGCCCCCAGAAAGGCCACCAGGGCCCAGGCGCCGGTCCACATGAGCCCTTCTGGAAGGCTCACCTGGCCCGCGGCCAGGGGATGGCGCAGGAAGACGGCATCCAGGTAATAGTCCGCCCCAGGCCCCCCCTGCAGGCGAAGTTTATCCCGATCCACCCTGCAATCCACCAGGTCGTTCAAGGCATAGACCGCGGTATAACCGGCAAAGACCGTCAGCAGCCCCAGGGCCGTGGTCCCCAGGGGCGGGAGGCGCCCCAGCCAGAGAAGCGCGGCCAGGGCCGGCGCCGCCAGATCCAGCAGACCATGGGGCGTGCGGGACAGGGCCAGGAGCAGCTTGACCCGTGAGAAACCCACTGCCAGCGGCCCCGGCGCCAGATCAGCATTAAGCACAGTCGAGTCTTTCATGGCCTTGGGATTTCACCGTCGGTTTGCGGTGGTCAATTTTCAGATAGAGATCAGGATCGATTTCTGCCAGCGCTTTAATGTCCGATTACAACCGGCAAATACCGAATATCACTGCTCACCAAGATAAGGCCAGGGCAGGGTCTGTCAAGAACCGCCAGAGTTCTTTCGCGGCCCGGGAATCTGGCTCCGGGTTGACAGGCAGGCGGCTGGGTCTTAATATGAGCGAAGGATGGGGGTAAATTGCCGAATCCCGGCAGGGCATAATTTTATTAGATTTTCCGGTAAGCCTGGGCGCCGCACAACCGGATTCAGGGGCGGCGCCACTGGCAGGGGGAAGGTATGCGGTCCTTAGGTTCAGCCTGGAGCCCTTGGGTTCCGGGCCTCCTGAGCCTGGTGCTATACACTGCCATGGTCCTGGGCTTGGTGGCCCTGCTCCTGTTCCTCACGCGCTGGCTGGGGGAACGGAAGCCTGATCCGGAAAAGGCCCGCCCGTTTGAATGCGGGGTGATCCCCACCGGCTGGGCCCGTTTCCGTTTCCCGGTCCCCTTTTACCTGGTGGCGGTCTTCTTCCTCATCTTCGAAGTGGAAACCGCCCTCATCTTCTCCTGGGCAGTGGCCCTAAAAGAGCTCAGTTGGCGCGGCTGGCTGCAAATCTCCTTTTTCATCGTAGTCTTGCTCGTCAGTCTCATATACCTGTGGGCCAAAGGAGGGCTCGATTGGCAGTCCCGGTCACCACGAAAGGCGTCACCACCGTCGAATTAGTGCGAGGTCTGGAACGACTGCCCAAACCCCGCTTTCCCGAGACCGGGCCAGAGGGCTCCCTGGTGGTCCGCGGCCTGGACCGCCTGATCAACTGGTGCCGGGCTTACAGCTTCTGGCCGCTGTTCTTTGGGCTCTCCTGCTGCTTCATCGAAGAAATCACCGCCTGGACGCCACGCTACGATATCTCCCGCTTCGGGGCCGAGGTCCTCCGGGGCACACCCCGGCAAGCAGACCTGCTCATCATCTCCGGCACCTTCTTCAAGAAAATCGCTCCGGTGGTCCTGCGCCTCTATGAGCAGATGACCGAACCCAAATGGGTGATCTCCATGGGTTCCTGCGCCAACTGCGGCGGCATGTACGATTGTTACAGCGTGGTGCAGGGGGTGGACCAGATAATGCCGGTGGACATCTACATCCCCGGCTGCCCACCCCGGCCCGAGGCGGTGCTGCAGTCCATCGTGCTGCTCCAGGAGAAGGTGCGGTCCGAGCGGCCCACCCGCAAGATTCTGCACCTGTCCGGGGGCAGCCAGGGGACCCAAACCCCCATCCTGGTGGACGGCCTCAGCAAGACCCGGGACTCCCGGGGTCCCGGCTTTTACGGCGTCCCGCCCCGGGGCACCTCGGTGACCATGCCCCTGTTCTGGGATACTCGCTCTGACCTGATGTGGACCCCGCCGCCCCACTGGATCGAACTGACGGAGGCGGACCGCTCCCTGGCCCAGGCCTTGAAGGACAGATTCGGGGAGGCGGTGGCCCAGACGGA
>JBEKDQ010000085.1:0-9251 GCA_050014275.1 Desulfobaccales bacterium
CGCCTCCGTGCCCGCGGCACACTGCTAATGGCGGGATGCGCTTCGCTTTCCCGCCCTACGGGTTCTTTTTTTTGGTAAGCATTTTCATCGCTTTGGTGTGGCCGCCAGGCCATGAACCGTTTCAATGGATAATCAATTGCGGAACAGACCACTAGCATCTCTTCGGAAACCTAGTTAACGGCAGTTAGTATCCGGCAAGGTTTTTGCTATGAGGCGGGCAGCAGGGATTCGTTTGAAATTAGACATGCCCACTATCTAGTCATTTCATGGAATTTACAAGCTGTTTCCCTCTCCCCCTTGGGGGAGGGGGCAGGGTGAGGGGGATATGCAACGGCCGCTGAAGCCACCCCTCACCCGGTGTCATCTCCTCGCAGAGGAGAGGGGATCAGTTGCATCGATATAATATCTTGATATCGTTGAAATTACTATGGTATAGAGTTTATCTGCGAGATAGTCTAATCTCCCCCTCGCAATTTTGTTGCCGGACACTACTGCTATTGATTATTTTTAAAGGATACGCCGCATGAATCTGAGCATCGTCATACCGGTTTACAACGAAAAAGGCACCCTGGAGGAGATCTTCCGGCTGGTGCAACTGACCCCCTACGCTAAAGAGATTATCGCGGTGGACGACGCCTCGGTGGACGGCTCCCGGGAGATTCTCGCCCGCCTGGCGGCGGAGTACGAAAACGTCAAGGTTTTCCACCACCGGCAAAACCAGGGGAAGGGCGCGGCCCTGCGCACCGGCTTGGAACAGGTGAGCGGGGACGTGGTCATCATCCAGGATGCCGACCTGGAATACCGCCCGGCGGATTATCCGGCACTGTTGGAGCCCATCCAACATGACCTGGCGGACGTAGTTTACGGTACCCGCATGGTGGGCGGCCAGCCCCACCGGGTGCTGTTTTTCTGGCACTACCTGGGCAACCGCCTGGTCACCACCCTGTCCAACATATTCACCAATCTGAATCTCTCCGACATGGAGGTGGGCTACAAGGTCTTCAAGGCGGAGGTCCTCAAAGGCCTTCGCATTAAGAGCAACCGTTTCGGGGTGGAGCCGGAACTCACCGCCAAGATCGCCAAGGGGGGTTGGCGCATCTACGAAGTTCCCATCCAGTACCACGGCCGCGATTACGCCCATGGCAAGAAGATCACCTGGAGGGACGGCATCGCGGCGGTCTATCACATTATTCGCTTCCACTTCTGGGATTAGCCGTTTCCTCTACCCATGTCCAGAAATTGGAAATTCTGCCTGGCCAGGGCGCTCTATGTGCTTTGGGGCGCCCAACTCATCTGGCTGGCCTGGCATTTCGCCCCGGAGGCCCGGGATCTGGTTCGGAGGATCGCCTTAGGGGAGGTGGGCGCCGCTGTCCGCCAGGAAGACCCCTTCTACCTCTGGTCCGCATCCTTGTCGGCCGTTATTCCCCCCGACGCAGCCTATGTCTTTGTGGATAATTATGAGGCCGGCAAAGAGATCGAGATCCGTTACTATCTGGCTCCCCGGCGCCAAATCCGGGTGTCCCCGGAATCGCCGGCGGCCTTTCTTTTTCACACCTTGCATGAGGAGCAGGCTGCTTATTTAATCGTGCGGGACCAACAAAAGCCCCCCGGACCGGGGGTCCAGGCGGCCGTCCGCTCTCAGGCGGTGCTGCCACTTAAGATCCAAGGCCCCGGCCAGGCCTATCGGGTGGACTATCTTCGCTTTCACTGGGGCTTCTATGACTGAGGCGGCCTTGAGCCTGATGCGGCTGCTGGGAGGCCTGACGGCCCTCTGCTTATTGGGATCTGGGCTGCTGGGGGCGTTGCTCCCCCAGCCCCGGGAGTTCCGGGCCCTGGAGCGGCTGGTCATGAGTTTCGGGATCGGCGCGGTCCTCCTGACCCTGTGGATGCTGGCCCTCACCTGGCGCGGCCTGCCCTTCGGTTTGGGGTTGATCTTGGGACCGCCCCTGGGACTGACCGCGGCCCTGCTCCTCACTCCCCGGGGCCGCCGGGCCCTCCCCGGGGACCTAAGGGCGCTGGCCGGGCCCCGGCGTCCCGGCCTCCAGGGGTGGGACTGGCTCTTCGCCGGACTGCTGGCGATTCTATTCCTGTATGCCTTCCTCAGGGCCACCCTTTACCCTATGTGGGCCTGGGACGCCATCGCCACCTGGGGCTGTAAGGCCAAGGTCTTTTATATCAGCCACGCCCTGGACCTCACTTGTATCGATGCCCACAATTACTATCCCAACCTGGTCCCCTTACTGTTGAGCTATCTTTATTACTGTCTGGGCCAGGTCAACGACCACCTGGCGCAGGGGCTTTTCCCCCTCTGGGGGGCGATGCTGTTGGGACTGCTCTATTCCCTGGCCCGGCGCCTGGGTCTGAGCCGGCGCCTGGCCCTCGGGCTCACCGCCTTCCTGGCCCTGAACGGCACGGTGTTCGTGGTTCATCTTTACATCGCCTACGCTGACCTGCCCCTGGCCTATTTCACCCTGGGGGCCACCGGCCTGGTTTACCTCTGGCTGGCGGGTCAGGCGCCCCGGGGGAGCCTCTCGCTGGCCGCCCTTTTTCTGGCCGGTATGGCCTGGTGCAAATACGAAGGCCCGCCCCTGGCAGCCACGGTGATCCTGGCCGCGGTCCTGACCCTGGCCTGGCTGCGTCCCCGCGGGACCTGGCGCCGCCTTTTCAGCCTGAGCCTCCCCCTGGCAGGGCTGGCCCTGGGCTATCTGCCCTGGCGCCTCTTTATCAGCCAGCAACATCTTAAAGTCGGCGCCGACCATATCCAGAATATTTATCCGCAGCAGTTGGCCCAGGCCTCCGCTTCCCTGGCGGCGGTCCTGATCCAGCCTTACTTCTTTGGCCTCCTCTGGCCGGCGGTGCTCCTGGCGGCCATCGCCGTGGGCCGGCGCCTCTGGACCTCCCCTGCCCTCTTCCTGCTTCTCTTCCTCGGGGGCAACCTCCTGGCCATCCTCCTAGCCTATGCCGTAGCCCCTACTTCCCCGGCGGAGTTCTCCAGCTACGTCCGAGCCTCCCTGGACCGGCTGCTGCTGCACCTCACCCCCAGCGCCGCCTTGCTGCTGGGCCTGGGATTGAAATATTTGAGGGGAGAGCCGGGGGATCAACGATCCTCCGCCCTCCCCTCAAACTCCCCTCCCAACCCCCTGTAAATAAGTATTGTCAATGCCTGTCAGTGTTTGACAAAATCTAGATTTATCCTTTCCCCTCACAAAAAATCTCCCCCCGCTCCCCCAAGTTCCCCTTCACCTGAAAGGTGGGTCCCAGAAATTGCTCGATGACCCAGAGGTTGGTGAGCAGATGTGAGGTGATCTCCGAAGTGATCAGGGTGGAAGGCCCCTGGGCCATGGCCAGATATAAGACAATCTGGTCCGCCAGGTGCAGGTCCACCGCCCCGCGGCGCTGCCGAAAGATAAGATAGGCGCCGGCCGCTTCATCCGCCACCTGCTCGGCGGGTTTACCCCGGGCCCCCAGGGCGTCGAAACCGGCCCGGGGCCCCCAGAGGAATACGAGGCTGCCGGGGTCCAGACCGCCGGCCACCACCTGCTCCACCGGCAACTCCTGCCCCAGGCGCTCCCGGAGGCGGGCTGCCTGGCGCCGGGAGACGTGCTCCGGCAGGCGGGAAGTGGCGGAGATGGCCCGGAAAGCGGAGGGGTCCGGCGGGCTTCGCCAATCCACCCCGGTGAGCGCCTGGCCCGATTTAACAGCCAGGCGCACCTCGCCGCCGCCCCGGGGATACCAACCCCAGCCTTCCAGGGTCATGCTCACCTGCGCCCCCAACCGGGCCAGGACCGGGAGAAAGACCTGGATCAGATAGTGGGCCGTGGGGCTCCAGGGCACGTGGGTGCCGCCCCGGAGCATCAGGGTGGAAGGCCCGGCGATGAGGAGCGGAGGCAGGAGGGCCTGGGCGATGAGGGTGACGGAACCGGCGCTGCCGGACTTCTCCGCCACGTCGAAGAGATAATGACCCGGTTGGGGGGGTCGGGGCTTGAAGGTCAACTCCCGGCTGTGCAGCTCCGCACCGGTCACCTCAGCCCGGGTGATTCGGGCCAGGGCCCGCACCGCGGTGAGGTGCTGGGGCCGCAACCCGGGCCGGGGACGGCCGGCCCGGATCTGCTCAAGGCGCAGCGATGCCCCCAGCATGGCCGACAAGGATAGGGAGGTGCGCAGAATCTGGCCGCCCCCCTCCCCGTAAGAGCCATCCAACCGCAGCATCACTCGAGGATAAAGATCACCTCAAATCTCACCCGATAAGTGAGGATTTTATTATCCTTGACCGAAATCCGCTTTTCCAACACCCGCAGACCGGTTATACCTCTTAAGGTCTCGCTAGCCCGCTTAAAGCCCACCTGGAGAGCATCTTCGAAGCTGACCGGAGACTCGGCGATGGTTTCGGTGACTCTGGCGACATGAGTCATAAATTCTCCTCCTTCATGGGTTGGACGCCGGCCTCTTGGACCGGGATACCCTATTCCAGGATGAAGATCACCTCCAGCTTCACCCGATAGGTATTGATCTGGTTGTCTTTGACGGAGACCCGCTGCTCCACGATCCGCAGGCCGGTAATGCCCCGCAAAGTCTTGGCGGCCCGGTCGAAGCCGACTTGCACCGCGTCATCAAAACCTTTGGGAGATTCCGCGATGATGTGGGTTACCCTGGCGACCCTGGCGACATTGGTACTGGTGGACATAACTATGCCTCCCGTTAAATTTAGTCCGGCCTGTACCGGCCCGGCCCGAACCTCCCGCGGCTGCCGTGAGGTCCGGCTGGTTAAAAGCTAATTTCATTTATCCGGGATGCAAGGGAGTCAGGCTGTTTTCTTTTTTGTTTTCAGTGACCGGTACATTACCGGGCATATTGGCTTGAGGTCCTTAAGCTTCACACCAATGAAGTATCTTGGTGTTGAGGGTTGCATAATTCTGAAAAAATATTTTGCCAAGGAAACTTGTGATATTAGCGTCGACGAAAAGATTCTGCTTCAAAAATGGAAACTTTGGGGGATTTTCTCCGGGCAAGTGGTCCCAAATACCTTTTTTTTAAATTGCGGTGACCGGGGCAAAAGCTACATGATCCAGGAAGATAGGTAGGGCGGCCGTCTCTGGCCGCCCCAGGAAGGGCGGGCACTGAAGCCCGCCCCACCAAAATATCTTGGACAGCTATCGAGAATGGTCTATTCCGTTTTATAGGTTATCGGGTCGGCCAGGCCCGCGGCGGCAAATCCTTGGAGGCGCAGCCGGCAGGAGGAGCATTGGCCGCAGGCCGCCTCTCCGGCCTGGTAACAGGACCAGGTGAGCGCCAGTGGCGCCCCCAGCTTAAAACCCAGGCGGATGATGCCGGCCTTGTCCAGCCGGATCAGGGGAGTGTGAATGCGGATGTGGGTTTCCGGGCGGGTGCCCAATTCGACCAGGCGGTTGAAGGCCTCATAATACTCCGGGCGGCAGTCGGGGTAGCCGGGATTATCCAGGATGTTGGCGCCGATGAAAACCGCCTCGGCCCCCAAGACCTCGGCCCAGGCCACCGCCGCCGCCAGCAGATTGGTGTTGCGGAAGGGGACATAAGTAGAGGGAATCCCCGGCGGCTCCTCGCCCAGGGGGATTGGCCGGCTGGCATCCGTGAGGCTGGAGCCGCCCATAACTCCCAGGTAAAGAAGGTCCGCCTCCAATACCGGGGACGCCCGGAAGAAAGCGGCCTGGGCCCGGAAGGCCACCAGCTCTCGGGCCACGCTGCGCTGGCCATAGTTGGCGTGGAACAGGGCCAACTCGAAGTTCTGCCGGGCCAGCGCCGCGGCCACGCAACTGTCCAGCCCGCCGCTCAGCAGGACCACGGCCAGGGGGGCGGTTTCCGGTTTCCGGTTTCCGGTTTTCGCTAACTTAATTAATGGGAGCATTATGGTGTCCCTTGTTTATCCCCTCTCCTCCGATGGGTTGTATGGACCGGGGAGATTGGTAACAAACGTACGGAGACCTAGGGTAACACTTTTGGAGGGAATGGGGCCGACAAAAAACCCACATTTTTTTTATTTATCCCCTCTCCCCAGATGGGGGAGAGGGTCAGGGTGAGGGGGGATTTAATCTCTTTTCCGCTCCTATTAATAACAAGAAGCGCTCTGGCCTGAAATATTTTTACTGGATGCCATATCCTTTACAATTCTATGAATTAGTGGCATAGACTGTCTCGCCCGCGCTTCCTCTGCTTGCCCCTGTCCCCAAAAATTCCAAGTATTTTCCTCTCGTTCCCAAGCTCCCGCTTGGGAACGCCCTTTGTCTTGCCAAGCTCCTGCTTGGCTGTGATCGCAGAGGTGCCGCGGGGTGCAACAACCGCCTCCATGCCGCCTTTCATTTTCCCCGCGCCTCCGGTCCCCAGAGGTATTTGTGCAGTTGCAGATTGAGCCGCAGGGGCAGCCGGCTCTCCAGGATCCAGGCCGCGGCCTCCGGGGCCGGAACCTGGCCGCACACCGGGGAAATCAGCAGGGGAAGCCGGCCGCACAAGCCGTGGTCCCGAATCACCTCCAGCGCCCAAAGAAAATCGCGGCGATCGCTCACGACAAATTTGACTTCGTCCCGGGGGGTCAGGGATTCCAGGTTCGGCCAGTAATTCTCCCCGGCCATGCCACTGCCCGGACATTTCAGGTCCAGGATGCGATGTGCCCGGACATCCACCGGGGCGATGGGGCGGGAGCCGTTGGTCTCCAGACAGACTTCCCAGCCGGCATCCGCCAGGGCCGCCAACAGCGGCAAGGTCTCCTCCTGCAACAAGGGCTCGCCGCCGGTCACCAGCACCAGCCGGGTGGGGAACTCCCCGGCGGCCTTAAGGAGGTCCGCCACCTCCATCTCCCGCCCCCCTTCATAGGCATAGGTGGTGTCGCAGTAGCGGCAGCGCAGATTGCAGCCGCTGAGGCGGATGAAGAAGGCCGGCAGGCCAACCCGGGTGGACTCACCCATGAGACTGAAAAAGGTTTCGCAGACCTGAAGCGCCATAAGCGAGAGCCGAAGCTAACGGCCGGATGGTTCCGCGGGATTTTTCTTAAATTATCCGCCCTGGTCCCCATTTAAGCAATAGAGACCTTTGTAAAAAGAAGCTTGATAATCGGCGGCCACAGGCCGCCCTATAAATTCCCTCTCCCTGCCAGCTCATAGGGCGGGCTTTGCCCGCCGATTTAACCAGCGCTCCCCAAGTAGTCCCGCAACTTTGGCCCCGGGTCGGTCCGTCACCAGTTCTCATGGGGTGGTTAAGAAAACTGTAACCGGCTGTCAAAAATTTCTGGCAAGGGCACCAGAGTGGCACTCCTCGTTAGGGAAATATATTAATCCTCTTCCGTCCACCCTTTAAGGCTACCGCCAGCGGTATGAACGGAGTCAGATATTAATTTTCTAAGCTCAAAGAGGAACTTGTTTGCGTCAGGTCCCAGCATCCCATAGGGAACTGGAGCTGCCCCTTGGTATATCTCAAAAACATCCTTCGCTCTCAACCGCGTGGAGCCAACTCCCCGATATTCATAGGCCACTACCCACTCTCGTACGCGATCCTCTAGGACCCGACGTTTTGACAGGTTATGGAGCCGAGTAAAAACATCTTGTTTAATTACATCGATTGCCTCCATCCGTTGCGTACTATTTTCATCTGGCACAGATGGACTCCAGCTAAGAGGGTTTATTAGGGAAACCCAATCCCCCAGGGTTCCGGGGCAGCCGGTCCCTGGACTGCGCCACCAGAAGAAGAGGCCCTGGCGCGCCTGCTATTTCTGTAGGGGCGGATTTTAAACCAGCCTCTAGGCTTGCAGCTATAGGGAGAGGCACGGCATCTGCTGACCGGATAAGGATGGGGTTCCCCGCGGTTGATCTTAAATTTCTTTCTTCTACCCCTTGGCAGGACAGCAATTGTGCGTAATTTCACATAATTTTCCCTTGCCTTCCGCTAATCTCTGGCTTAAAATTAACACCGTTTCCAAGGAGGGTGGATGAGCCGGCCGGGTCCGCCGCTGCCGGTGAAACCGGTGGTCAGCATAATTCTGGCCCGGCAAGATTTGGGTCCGGCCGTGGTGGAGCGCCTGAGCCACTATTGGGGACCTCCGGACCTGGTGGGCCCTTGGTGGCCCTTCACTGCCACCGACTATTATACCCCGGAGATGGGCCCCGGCCTGGGGCGACTCCTGATCGCTTTCCTCCATCTGGCCGATCCGGCCCAACTGGCGCAGTGGAAGGTCTTTACCAACGGTATCGAAGAGAGGCTCAGCCTGGATGGCCGCCGGCTGGTAAACCTGGACCCGGGGTACCTGACCAGGGAACGGCTGGTCCTGGCCACCGGAAAAAACTTCCCCCACCGGCTCTATCTCGGTTGCGGCATCTACGGCGACCTCACCCTGATCTACGGTCAGGGGACCTTTCAACCCCTGGCCTGGACCTATCCCGATTACGCCCGGGGTCCGCTGCCGGAATTATTGCTCCTGGTGCGGAAAAAATATCTTTGGCAACTAAAATTGATGGGGGGCTGATGATCAGGAGCATGACCGCATATGGCCGGGGGGAGGCCGAGGGTCCCAGCCAGAAGTGGGTGGTGGAATTAAGGAGCCTCAACCACCGCTTCCTGGAGCTCTCCTTGAATCTCCCCAAGCGCCTCTGGGGCCTGGAGGACCGGCTTCGGAAGTTTATCAAGGGCCGCATTCCCCGGGGCCGGGTGGAGATGCAGCTCACCTGGGAGAGCACCGGGGAAAAGCCGCTGACCCTGAAGGTGGACCAGGCCCTGGCCCGGCAGACCGTGGGCATGCTGGAGGAGGTACGGGCGGCGGGCGACCTGAAGGAGCCTCTGCATCTGGAGAATCTCCTGCACTTCTCGGACCTGTTCCTTATCAAGGAGGCCCAGGATTTGGCCCTGGAGGAGACCTGGGAGACGGTCGAAAGGGCAGTGAGCGGGGCACTGGAAGACCTGGACCAGATGCGCCTCACCGAAGGGCAGGCCCTGGCCGCCGACCTGGCTAAAAACCTGGGGGCCATCGGCGGAGAGCTGGAATGCATCCGGGGGCTGGCCCCTCTACTGCCCCAGCTTTGGCGAGAGAAGCTTTCGGCCCGGCTGGCGGAGCTGGGGTGCGAAACCGGGGTGGACGAAGCCCGGCTGGCCCAGGAGGTGATTCTCATGGCCGAGCGCCGGGACCTGTCCGAGGAGTTGGCCCGCCTGGAGAGCCATCTGGCCCAATTTGAGGAAACCCTGGCGGCCCGGGGGCCGGTGGGCCGGAAACAGGAATTCTTAGTTCAGGAGATGCT
>JBEKDQ010000086.1:0-9223 GCA_050014275.1 Desulfobaccales bacterium
GGAGTGCGTCTGGAGTGCAAGGTCCACATCGTCACCGGCGCGGTCACCGCCCTGAATAACATCCTCAAATGCTGTAATCGGGCCAACCTGGAGGTGACCGGTATCGCCCTGAAAAGCCTGGCGGCGGGGGAGGCGGTGCTCACCGAGGAAGAAAAGGAGCTGGGAGTGGCCCTCATCGATTTCGGCGGCGGCACCACCGACCTGTCCATCTTCGCCGAGAATGCCCTGCGGCAAAACTTCGTCCTGCCGGTGGGGGGCAACAACCTCACCAACGACATCGCCGTGGGCCTCCCCACCTCGCTCTATAATGCCGAGGAGCTAAAAAAGGGATACGGCTCCTGTCTCAATGTCCTGCGCGGCCCCGCGGAAATGCTGGAGGTTCCGGGGCTAACGGGCCGGGATATCCAGCAGGTGCCCCGGGCCCGGCTGGCGGAGATAATCCATTTGCGGGTGGTGGAGATCATCACCTTGCTGGGCAAAGAACTCCAGCGGGCCCGATTTAACCATCCACTGCACTCCGGCGCGGTGCTCACCGGCGGCAGCGCTTTGGTGGACGGACTTCAGGAGTTGGCCAGCGAGGTCTTCCAGATGCACACCCGCATCGGTTATCCCGTGGGGGTGGGCGGCCTCGTCGACGTCATCCATGACCCATCTTTTGCCACTGGCGTGGGCCTGGTGCTCCATGGTTTTAAGATGCAACGGAAGGGCCAACGCCAGACCGGCCGCTGGGCCCCTCCGACCCGCTGGGCGGGAAGCCGCTCCCCACGCGGTCTCTTTGGCCGGGTCAAAAAATGGTTCCAGGAAGTTGTATGAATATTCCAGAAGTGGTATAATCGCCCCGAGGGGGTTTACAGAATGAAGATTCAATTAGTCCCCAACGAATTGACGGCCAAGATCAAGGTGTTAGGCATCGGCGGCGCCGGCGGCAATGCCATCAATGACATGATCTCCTCCCAGATGGTGGGGGTGGATTTTATCGCCGCCAATACCGACGCACAGGCGCTGGAGCGGAGTCTGGCCCCGGTGAAGATTCAACTGGGCCCCGGCACCACCCGGGGGCTGGGGGCCGGCGGCGACCCGGAAGTGGGCCGTAAGGCGGCCGAGGAGGAGGGCGAACGCCTCAAGCAGGTGATCCAGGGCGCCGACATGGTGTTCATTGCCGCGGGCATGGGCGGCGGCACCGGCACCGGTGCCTCTCCCGTGGTGGCCGACCTGAGCCGGGAATTGGGTTCTCTCACCGTGGCCGTGGTGAGTAAACCCTTTGAATTCGAGGGCAAGATGAAGCGGCGCCTGGCCGAAACCGGGATCGAGGAACTGCGTAAGGTGGTGGACACCATCATCACCATTCCCAATGACCGCCTCTTCAGTCTCAGTTCCAAAAACTCCCGCATCAAAGATGTCTTCGGCATGGCCAACGAAGTCCTGGGCTTTGCAGTACGGGGCATCTCCGACCTCATCATGGTCCCCGGCTTCATAAACGTGGACTTTGCCGACGTCCGCACCGTCATGAAGGAGCGGGGTATGGCCCTCATGGGCACCGGCATCGCCAACGGCGGCAACCGGGCTGCGGATGCCGCCCACAAAGCCATCTCCAGTCCCCTCCTGGAAGACATCTCCATTCGGGGCGCCCGGGGTATTCTTATCAACATCACCTCCGCCCCCGACATCTCCATGGAGGAGCTCCGGGAAATCTGCGGCATCGTCCAGGAGGAGGCCCACGAAGAGGCCATCATCAAGTGGGGTCTGGTCTATGATGAAGGACTGGCGGACGAGGTCCGGGTGACGGTGATCGCCACCGGCATTGGCAGACGCATCGAAATGGAACAGCCCGTCTGGACTCAGTCAACCCAGCCATCAGAGGACCTGGAGATCCCCACCATCCTGCGGACTTCGGAGCCGCCCCGGAACCACGAGGCGCGGCCGGCCAACCTCCGGCCTGCGGGCAATCTGGGGGTGGTGGGCGCCAAGAGAAACATCGTCCACCCAGACCTGCAATATGAGGAAAACGAGCTGGACATTCCAGCTTTCCTGAGGAAGGACGGCTGAGAAAATACGGTTTTCCGTTTTCCGTTTTCCGGTGGGGGCGTGACGAGATCATGCCCCTGGTTCTTAGCTGCAAATGAAGGTAGGGGCGGGATTAACCCGCCCCTACGTGTCTCACCGCCATGTCCGCCAAGATCAAGGCACGTCTGAAAAAAATCCTGGCCCAGGAACGCGGCGCAGTGGTGCGGAACTGGGGGGCCCGCTGGCCGGTGGCCCTGATCTACCCCCAGATCTACCCGGTGGCCATGGGCAACCTGGGCTTTCAGGCCATTTACCGGCTGCTCAATGACACCTCCAGCCTCCACTGCGAGCGCGCCTTTCTCCCCAGCCCGGAGGATTGGCAGGAGTACCAGCGCACCCGCACCCCCATCCTCACCCTGGAGTCGCAGCGGCCCTTGTCAGACTTCGCCGCCCTGGCCTTTTCCATCTCCTTTGAGGCCGACTACCCTTACGTCCTGCAAATCCTGGAGGGAGCCGGGGTTCCCCTGCGAGCCGCGGAGCGCCGCCCCACCGACCCCCTGGTCCTGGCCGGCGGGGTGGCCACCTTCCTGAATCCCGAGCCCCTGGCGCCCTTTGTGGACGCCTTTTTCCTGGGGGAGGGGGAGGCCGGGGCGGTCCCCTTCTTCCAGTTTTTGGCCGGGGGGCAGGCGGAGCGGCCGCGCCTCCTGCTGCTGGAGGACCTGGCGCAAACTATCCCCGGGGCTTACGTGCCAGCCGGTTACCAGCCCCGCTACCACCCGGACGGCCCCCTGGCTGGGATCGATCCTAAACCGGGCTATCCTCCCCGGGTGAAGGCCCCGCACCTGGCGGAACTGGCCCCCTACCCCACCCACAGCCACCTGTTAACTCCCCAGAGCGAATGGGGGGAGATGTTCCTGGTGGAGACTGGCCGCGGCTGCTCCCGGGGCTGCCGTTTCTGCGCCGCCGGCTTTGTCTACCGCCCGCCCAGGGAGCGGCCGCTGGAGGAGCTGTGGACCCAGGTGGGGCGGGGCTTGCTGGAAAAACGCAAGGTGGGCCTGGTGGGGGCTGCGGTAAGCGACCACCCCGCGGTCAAGGAACTGTGCCGGAAAATCCTGGCCGCGGGCGGCGAAATCGGGATCAGTTCGCTCAGGGCCGACTCCGCTGACCAGGAGCTTTTCCAGCTCCTGGCCCGGGGCGGGGTACGGAGCGTCGCCCTGGCCCCGGAGGCCGGCAGCGAGCGTTTACGAAAGGTGTTAAATAAGGGCCTCAGCCAGGAAGATCTGGCCCAGGCCGCGGTGAATCTAAGCCGATCCGGTATCCCGCAGCTTCGCCTCTATTTTATGGTGGGCCTGCCCACCGAGACCCTGGAGGAGGTGGCGGAAATCCCCCGGCTGGTTCGCTTCCTGGAACACAGCGTCCTCAAGGACAGCCGCGGCAAGCGCCACCTGGGCCTCATCACTCTGAGCCTCTCCTCTTTCGTCCCCAAGCCCTTCACCCCCTTCCAGTGGGCTCCCTTTATGGAAGTGGGGGAGCTGAAAAAGCGCCTCCGCCTGGTATCCCGGGAATTTCACGGAGTCAAGGAGGTGCGGGTCCACACCGACCTGCCCAAATGGGCCTACGTCCAGGCCCTGTTGGCCCGGGGCGACCGCCGGGTGGGGGAGTTGCTGCTGGCCGCCCATCGGCGCGGCTGGGGCCGGGCCTTCCGGGAAAGCCCCCTCAACCCGGACTTCTTCACCCTGAGACCCCGCCCCCCCGACGAGCTCTTCCCCTGGGACTTCATTGACCACGGCCTGAAGAAAGACTACCTCTGGGAGGAATACCAGCGGGCCCTGGAAGCCCGGGAGACCCCGCCCTGCCGGCCCCTGGTCTGCAAGAAGTGCGGGATCTGCGCAGGCCAGGATGAGCTGGCAGCTGATAGCTGATAGCTGCCTTTACACCACTCTGGCCCCATAAATTCTTTCTATGTGCTTCAGGGCAAAGGCATGAGCCTCGGGGTCGAAGTCGGCCACCCCTTGCCGGTAGACCAGCGCCGGGATATCCCGGTCGAAGAGCTCCTTGACCGTCTCCATGACACAGATGGAGGTGCACACCCCCACCACTTCCACCCGGTCCACCTGCTCCTTTTTCAGGATCTCATCCAGGTTGGTGCTGGAAAAGGCGCTGTAACGGGTCTTCTCTACCCGGAGATCCCCGGGCTTAAGCGGCAGCTCCGGGATGACCTGGCCTCCCCAGGAGCCCCGGACCGCGTGGGCCCCAAAGTATTTAAATTCGCGGTCGTCCGGGGCATGGGCGTCGCAGACGAAGATCACCACCCCCCCCTGCCGCCGGGTTTCCTCAATCTTCCGGGCCACGAAGGGGATGATCTCCCGGCCGCTGGCCCCCACGTACAGGGAACCTTTGGGGTCGATAAAATCATTGAGCATGTCCGCGACAATCAGCGCCTTCTTACCCATGACCGCCTCCAGCAAGCAAAACCCTAATGATAGCTGCAAGATAATTCCTGGCGGGTGCTGAGGCAAGGGGGAAAAATCCGCTGCCCTGATAAAGCGAAGGGTCTCGCATTTTTCAGAGGCCTGGGGGCGGCACTCCCGTTCCGAAAAGTTCAAGGTTCAATTGGTGGCACAGGCGTCCCGCCTGTGCGTACTAAAGCGGCTGGCGAGGGATCTAAGGTGCGCAGTGCGAACCCTACATGGCTCACCCAATAAAGAGACTATTGCTTCGGTCTGACATTTAACAATGCGCTTTTCCCATCAAATATTAGATGCTTCCCCCAAGGATATTTTCAGAAAAGTGTCCCTGCCTGGATAAATAATTTTCCCCAGCGCCCCAACCAACGATTATAATTAAGAAGAGAATTTAGGAGGTCATTCCCGGCCGCTCCCGGGCAAGCGGCGGGCTCTTCTGGAGGGATCATGCCCAAGAAAGCGGTCTGGCTCATCATCATCTTCACCCTGCTCTTCATCCTGGGGATCAACATCGGCGAGCTGAATTTTCTCCTGAACCTGGGGAATACCATTTGCCTGTCCTGCATCGGGGTGGGTTAATGGTCAGATTACGGACCCTGGTCCAGACCCTGGTGGCCTTCGGGACCAACGCCTATCTTCTCTTCCCCTTCGGCGGCTCGGTAATTTATCAGGGGCCCCTGAAGGCGGTGTGCCATCCGGGGCTTAACTGCTACTCCTGCCCCGGGGCCCTGCTCTCCTGCCCGGTGGGCGCCTTCCAGAACTTCCTGGCCAGCATCCGTTTCCGCGCCCCGGGCGTCATCCCCCACCCGGGAGCCATCGTGGTGGGGTATCTCGGCTTCATCGGCACCATGGTAGGCCGCCTCCCCTGCGGCTGGCTCTGTCCCTTCGGCTTCATCCAGGACTTGCTCCACAAAATCCCGGTACGCAAGTTTTCCCTGTGGGGGCCGCTACGCTGGGTGAAGTATGGGGTCCTGGCGGTCTTGGTGGTGATCCTGCCCCTGTGGCTGGTGGACTCCTCCGGCCTGGGATACCCCTGGTTTTGCAAGCTGCTGTGCCCGGCGGGAACCCTGGAAGGGGCGCTGCCGATGATCTTACTGAAACCCAGTCTGTGGGTCACTCTGGGTTTTTATTTCTGGAATAAGATTACCATCTTGACGCTATTGCTGATCCTGATGATCTTCATCAGCCGTCCCTTTTGCCGCATGTTCTGCCCCCTGGGAGCATTTTACAGTTTTTTCACCCGCATGACCCTGGTGCACCTGGAGTTCATCGAAGGCAATTGCGTGGAATGCGGGGCCTGCGCCCGTAAATGCCCTACCGGCGTCAAACCGGCCCAGGAATTCGATAGCCCGGAATGCATCATGTGCCTGAAATGCCTGGACGCCTGCCATTTCCGGGCCCTCCAGTTCGGTATTCGCCGGCCCCCGGCGCCCCAGAAAAAACGGACGGTTTCACCCCTGTTGAACTGATAAAAAAAGCTTGACAGTTAATTTTTTTTATCATAATAAATCAAAGTAGTTACCGCGGATAGCCGCAGGGGAGATCTCATGGCCCTCACCAAGGAAAAGTTGATCAGCCGCTTGCAGACCCAGGTCGGTTTGAGCAAGCAGGAGTCTCGCGCGGCGGTGGAACAGGTCCTGGACCTCATGAAAGAATCCCTGGCTCGCAGCGAAGATCTTCTCATCAGCGGCTTTGGCAAGTTCTCGGTGAGGCAGAAGAACGCCCGCCGGGGCCGGAACCCGCAGACCAAGGAAAATCTGATCCTCAGGGCCCGCAAGGTGGTGGTCTTCAAAACCTCCGGTGTACTGCGCAACCGCATCAACGAAGGCAAATAAACCTCATAATCTTCTCATCCTAGCCCCCAGCCTCGTTAAAGACCCCGGGGCCGGCCTGTCGCCGATTCACTTAGGAGGCACATCGATTTCCGCCACGAGAGGACCCGGGTATGAAAAGCTGTCGCGTTGGAAAGACCGGGGGGGTGGCCCCGGTTGTCCGGCGCCTGAGTCGCCGGGCCTTTGTCCGGGGCAACCTCGGAGCCCTGGCGCTCCTCTTGCCTCTCCCCTGGCGGCCTGAGCCCGGCCGGGGCCAACTGCTTCAAGGCGGTATAATGGAAACCTTCCCTTAATTCCTCCTCACTTACGTTAGCCACGAACAGGCAAGGTATTAAAGTGAGCAGCGGGAGGCCTGGAGCTGCTCCTGCGGGGCCAGGGATTGGCGGAGCCGGGCATTTACCGGCTGGTGCGGGAATCCAACGGCTCCTGGGGATGGTGACCTTTTACACCAGCGTCGGCCGGGAAGTGCGGGCCTGGCAGGTGTCGGCGGGCACCCGGCCCCTAAGGCCGCGGGCCGGGTACACCCCGACATGGAAAATGGCTTCATCCGGGTGGAAGTGATGAGCCTGGAGGATCTGAGCCGCCTGGGCTCCACCGCCAGGGTCCGGGAGGAGGGCCGGCTCCAGGTGGAGGACCGGGATTATCTGGTCCGGGACGGCGATATCCTGCGGTTCCGCTTCCAGCGCTGAACCTGATGGCCCCAGGGCGTTGCTTTTTGGGAAATATTGTGATAGAAGAGATTTAGGGAAAGGAGGTGGCTAGATGTTCCAAGTAGGCCAGTTGGCCGTATACCCCGCACACGGGGTAGGAAGGATCGAATCCGTCCAAGAACGGGAAATCTCAGGAACACCGGCACAATTCTACATCATGCGTCTGTTGGACTCCGACATGATCATTATGATCCCCACCGGTAACGCCAGAAACATCGGCCTCCGGGACGTGATCGACAATCAGGCGGTGGACCAGGTTTACCAAATCCTGCGCTCCCGCCCCCCCCGTCTCACCAACCAGACCTGGAACCGCCGCTACCGGGACTACATGGACAAAATCAAGACCGGCTCCCCCTTCCAGGTGGCGGAAGTATTGCGAGACCTCACCCTCCTCAAGATCGAAAAGGATCTCTCCTTCGGGGAGCGCAAGATGCTGGATACCGCTAAGAATCTATTAATCAAAGAGCTTTCCCTGGCGCATGAAAAGGAAGAAACGGAAATCGAGGCCCGACTGCAAGAGTTATTGGGCAACTTCTAAACTTGTCCACCCTGCCGAACAACATGTTGGCAACCTTTAACTATTCAGATTGTTAAGCTTTCTTATAGGGGGCATATTTTGCCCTATCACCGGCCGCGGCCGAGACCTCCGCAGCACCTCTATTGGGTTCCTTTTAAAGAAATTCCCGCCCGTCATGTCTCCGATGGCAGGGGGTGAAGGCTAAGTGTTACAAAAGGCAGTCACCGGGACCATCCTGGGGATAATTTGTGCGGTGAGCGGCTATCTCATCGCCTCCCAGATCCCCCAGTTCGGCCATCTCTGGTGGGCCGGCTGGGTGGGGGGCGTGGCCGGCCTGGCGGTGGCCTTCATCACCATGGCCCTGGAACAAGCAATCAAGCGCATTCCCTTGAAGACTATCGTCGGCAGCACCCTCGGGTTGTTTGTGGGCCTGGGGATCGGTAAGCTGGCCAGCTATCCCTTCGATAAATACCTGGAACTACCTAACCTGCAGATTCCTTTATATATTTTTTTCTCGGCCATCTTTGGTTATATCGGCTTGGTGCTGGGGGGCAAGAAGATGTCGGAGATCAGCACCCCCTATTTCCTGGAGCCGGGGTGCAAGCCGGCCCCCCGCCTGCCTATGAAAATCCTGGATACCAGCGTCATCATCGACGGCCGCATTGCCGACATCACCGAGACCGGCTTCGTGGAAGGGACCCTCATCGTACCGAAATTCATCTTGGAGGAACTACAATACATCGCCGATTCCTCTGATGATCTGCGGCGCACCCGGGGCCGCCGCGGCCTGGACATTTTGAAACGCCTGCAACAGCAAAATCACCTCCGGGTGGAGTTCAGCGACGACGACATCCCCAATGCCGCGGGGGCGGATTCCAAGCTGGTGAGCCTGGGCTTGAAACTGCATGCCAAAATCCTCACCAATGATTTCAACCTGCACAAGGTGGCGGAACTGCAGGGGCTGGAGGTCCTCAACATCAACCAGTTGGCCAACGCCATGAAACCCGCAGTGCTGCCGGGGGAAAGCATGCAGGTGCAGATTCTCCGGGAGGGCAAATCCCAGGGCCAGGGGGTCGCCTACCTGGACGACGGCACCATGGTGGTCATCGAAAACGCCCGCCGCTATATCGGCAAAGAGGTGGAAGTCTCGGTCACCAGCGTGTTGCAGACCACTGCCGGCCGGATGATCTTTTCCGAGATCAAGAACAGCGGCCCCGGGCGCAAGGTGTGATTCCAGGGTGGGCACTGCCCACCAATCCATGGGCACTGGCCACCAGGCCTTCTGATTCTTGGAAACCAACCCCAATGACCTTGAGACTCTGAAGCAGGTGGTGACGCCGGATCAGGCCGGCGCCCGCCTGGACCGGTTTCTGGCCCAGACCCTGAGCTGGTCCCGGGCCCGCTTGCAAAAACTTCTCAAAGCCGGGCTGATTAAGGTCAACGGGGGAGCAAAAGCCGCCTCCTACCGGGTGCGGGCTGGAGAAGAGGTCACCGTGAGGGTGCCGCCGCCTGCGCCCAGCTCCCTCACCCCTGAGCCCCTGGCCCTGGAGATCGTCTATGAGGACCGGGACCTGCTGACGCTCAACAAGCCCTCGGGGCTGGTGGTCCATCCCGGGGCCGGGCACCGGGGCGGCACCCTGCTGAACGCCCTCTTGCACCACTGCCCGGAGCTTAAGGAAATCGGCGAAGTGAGCC
>JBEKDQ010000087.1:0-9177 GCA_050014275.1 Desulfobaccales bacterium
TATCCCGGTGGCCAAGCAGCACTCCGAGGCCCGCCTCACCATGTGCCTGAAGAACATGATGGGGGCCATCGGCGGCTGGCGGGGCCGCATCCACGTGGGCCTGCACCAGAACATCGCCGACATGAATTTACTCTTACGTCCGGACCTCCACGTCCTGGACGCTACCCGCATCCTGCTGCGCAACGGCCCCAAGGGCGGCAGGCTGGAGGACGTGGCGGTGAAAAACCTGCTGTTCGCCGGGACCGATCCGGTGGCCCTGGACGCTTACGGCGCCGGCCTCTTCGGCTTCAAGCCCGAGGACCTGGGCTACGTGGTCAAGGCCAATCAGGCGGGCCGGGGAGAGATGGACCTAAGTAAGATCAAGGTCCTGTCGGCTTGAGGGCTATCCGCTGCCAGTATTTGGCATTCAGCCAGGACATGGATTTTGCGTCTTTACGCACGTTAGGCTCAGAAACGAAAATGAAGCGCCAATATCTAGGGGACTCGGGTGAGGGGTGCTTCGCATGGTTTTTCGTAGGGGCGGACCCGGGTGTCCGCCCTGTAGGGGCGGGTTTTAAACCCGTCCCTACTGCCTACCATTTCATAGGGAGAATATCTAAGTTCAAACAAATATCTATTGCCTGCCTCATAGCAAAAACCTTGCCGGACACTACTGCTTTTTGCAGGGATTTCAATCGGCGTTCGGGTTATATTGTAATAATAATCCATCTCAGGTTTGAGTCTTTTTTATATGGAAAGGAAACGCTTCTCGCTGAATTCCGGCGCCTGGCTGACCCTGCGGCGCCTCTCTCAGATCATCTTTCTGGCCCTGTTTCTCTTCTTGTTTTTGAAGGCCGAATTTGTGGAGCGGGCCACCCTGGCCTGGCCGGTGGACCTGTTCTTCCGCTTCGATCCCTTAATCCTGGCGGCCAACCTTATCACCTTCAGCCCCTTGGTGGCCGGGCTCTTCTGGTCGCTAACCTTCGTGGCCCTGACCCTGGTATTGGGGCGTTTCTTCTGCGGCTGGGTCTGCCCCCTGGGAACCACCCTGGACGGGGCCCGGCGGCTGCTGTTCCGCCCCCGGCCCGACCGGGGAGTGGCGGCCCGCTGGCGCCGGGCCAAATACTATCTGCTCCTGTTCCTGTTGAGCGGCGCCCTCCTCTCAGTCAACCTGCTGGGGCTCTTCGACCCCTTGTCGCTGCTTTACCGCACCCTGGCCATCGTCCTCTACCCGGCCTTCGGCTATGGGGTGGAACACACCTCCCTGGCCTTCTATCACCTGGGGCCGCCCTTCACTTACCTCAGCGAACCCGTTTACTGGTTCTTTAAAGCCACCCTGCTACCCTTCAAGCCCCTCGTTTATCTCCTGCCTTTTCTGACCCTGACCCTCTTTGGCCTGCTGGTGGCGGCAGAAAGGGTGGATCAGCGTTTCTGGTGCCGGGCCCTCTGCCCCCTGGGGGCGCTATACGGTTTGCTGGCCCGCTTCTCCCTGCTGCGCCGGCGGCCCACCGCCCTGTGCCCCGATTGCGGCGAATGCGCCGAGACCTGCAAGATGGCCGCCTTTGCCCCGGGGATGCCGGCACCCCATGAGAACGCCGAGTGCCAGCTCTGTCTCCGCTGCCTGGCCCGGTGTCAGAAGGACGATCGGGTAAGCTTCACGATGCGCTCCAGGGCGCCCCGGGTGCCCCTGGACCTGGGCCGGCGGCAGGTAATTACCGCGGTGGCGGCCGGAGCCGCCTTGGCGCCCATGGTACGCCTGGGTTCCCTGGCCAGGCAGCCGGACGAGTTTCTCATCCGCCCCCCGGGGGCCCAGAAGGAAGGGGAGTTCCTATCCCGCTGCATCCGTTGCGGCCAGTGCCTGAAGGTCTGCCTCACCAACGGCCTCCAGCCGGTGTTTTGGGAAGCGGGACTGGAAGGGTTTTATACCCCGAGATTGATCCCCCGGATGGGATACTGCAGTTATTCCTGCAACCTCTGCGGCCAGGTCTGCCCCACGGGGGCCATCCCCCACCTGCCACTGCCGGCAAAACAGGCCGCCGACCTGGGGTTTGCCTTCATCAACCGGAGCCGCTGCATCCCTTACACCGAGGCCACCGATTGCCTGGTATGCGAGGAGCACTGCCCGGTTTCCCCCAATGCTATCACCTTCCTGGAACAAGAGGGCACCACCCCCCAGGGAGAGCGGGTCAGGATCAAACTGCCGGTGGTGGACCCGGACCGCTGCACCGGCTGCGGCCAATGCGAACACGTCTGCCCGGTGGGCGGCGCCGCGGCCATTCGGGTGAAGCGCTCGCTCCGGGTGGAGGTGTGAGCAGTGAACCATATGCCGGAGGCGAGCGGAACATGACCAGATCTGGATATTTTACTGTTACTGCTCCGAAAAGTTTCTGAGAATGTGAGATACCCCACCCTCTGGTTGCCGGTTCCCGCGCCGCCGAGGGCAGCGGCGCTACATTTTCATGATTTACGGGTGAGCTGAAGGCTCATGAGCGACTGCCTTGAAAAGTTGTGAAGAATTGGTGGCACAGGCGTCTCGCCTGTGCGGACTGAGTGGCGGGCGAGACGCCCGCCCCACCGGTCTTCTCATAATTTATGGGTGGGCCAAAGCCCATGAGCGACTCCTCACGACTAACTAGCGGGATGAAACGTCTCTATCCGGACCAACCCCTGGTGGGCGTAGGCGCGGTGGTCTTCCGGGGCGAGGAAGTTCTCCTGGTGCGCCGGGGACAGGAACCGGCCAGGGATGAATGGAGCCTCCCCGGCGGCCTGGTAGAGCTGGGGGAGACCCTGACTGCGGCCCTCACCCGGGAAATCGCCGAGGAAACCGGCCTGACTGTGCAGCCCCTGGGGATCTCCGCGGTGTTGCAGCGCATCTTCCCCGATGCCGCCGGCCGGATCGCCTACCATTACGTCCTGGTGGATTACCTGTGCGATTATTTGGGGGGAGAGCTGCGCCCCGCCTCGGATATCACCGCCGCCCGCTTCACCCCATTGGCGCAGCTCCCCTCCTTCCACCTTGCTGAGGCCACCGCCGCGGTCATCCGCCGGGCCTGGGAGCAGAAACGGCAAGGCGCCTCCCTGCCTCTGATTGACTGACCGGAAACCACTACAACTCCCACCTCATACCTTCATCGGCTCTTGCATAGCCGAAGTTAGGCATTATCGTTTATTTAATGACTGCTTCCCACGGGTTTGCCAGCGAAGGTCAGGTTTCTCCCTTTGCCGGGGCGCATTCAGGGGGTGCGCCCGCTTGCCTGGCGGACCCCAATGTCCGTCCCTGAACTTTGCAGGGAAATGTCTTTCTGAGATGAGAGAAACTTGTTTAATTATCAATGAGTTGGGGAAATCCAATATGGTTCATTTAAAGAGGTTCTAAGGAATCGGTGGGCTGTGCCCACCCTTGTATCTCAGGTTAAGATAAGCTTTATTGAAGTTCTGGTCATGCTGAGCGGAGCGAAGCATCTCGTATTTAGAGATTCTTCGGTCACCTCCGGCTCCCTCAGATTGACAAGAAATGACCGCGCAGCATCTTGGTGCTTAAATGAACAGCATTAGGGCTAAATCGGATTTTTTATGAGGGCGGCGCCATGGAAGCCATCGTAGCCAGGGTTGGGGAATTGCGGGACGGGGAAATGAAAGAGGTGCAGGTGGGAGAGACCAAGGTCTTGCTCATCCGCCTCCAGGGCAAATTCCAGGCGGTGGGCGCGGTTTGCACCCACTACGGCGGCCCCTTGGCTGAGGGTCTGCTGAGCGGCGAGCAGGTCTACTGCCCCTGGCACCAGTCGGTCTTTAACGCGGTCAGCGGCGACCTGGAGGAGCCGCCGGGGTTCGACGCCCTGCCCAGGTTTGAGGTCCGGGTGGAGGGAGAACAGGTGATAGTGCGGGTCCCCGCTGAAAAGCTGGAGCGCCGGGTCCCCGCTATGTGCAAAGGGAACGTCCAGGCCGATGCCCGCACCTTCGCCATCCTGGGGGCCGGCGGGGCCGGCGGCGCCGCGGCGGAAACCTTGCGGCAGGCGGGCTTTCAAGGGAAGATCCTGATGATTACCCGGGAGTCCGCCCTGCCGTATGACCGCCCCCTGCTGAGCAAGGACTATCTGTCCGGCGAGGCCGGTGCGGAATGGCTGCCCTGGCGCACCCCGGAGTTCTACCGCGCCCATGATATCGAGGTTCTCCTGGGTCGAAAGATCGTCCGGCTGGACACGACCACCCGCAGCCTGGAATTGGCCGGCGGCGCCTCTCTGAATTATGACGTAGCCCTGCTGGCCACCGGTGGGGTGGCCCTGCGCCTGGCGGCGCCCGGAGCCGATCTGGCCAACGTCTTTACCCTGAGGAGCCCGGAGGACGCCGATAACATCATCGCCGCGGCCGCCGCCGCCAAGACCGCAGTGGCCATCGGGGCCAGTTTCATCGGCCTGGAAACCGCGGCCAGCCTTAGCAAGCGAGGGCTACAGGTCACCGTGGTGGCCCCGGGGGCCGTTCCCATCCATCGTATCCTGGGACCGGAAATCGGCCGGGCCCTGCAAAAAGTCCACGAGGCCAACGGGGTGAGATTCATCCTGGGCGCCCGGGCGGCCTCCTTCCAGGGCGTTGGACGGGTCCAGACCGTGGTGTTGGACTCGGGCGAGCGAATCCCGGCGGACCTGGTGATTGCCGGGGTGGGGATCAAACCGGCCACCGATTTCCTCCAGGGGCTAAAATTGAACCTCGACGGCAGCATTACCGTGGACAAGTTCCTCCAGGCCGTCCCGGGCCTGTACGTCGCCGGAGACGTGGCCCGTTTCCCGGATTGGCGCACCGGGGAGCTGATCCGCATCGAACATTGGCGCCTGGCGCTGCAGCACGGCCGGCTGGCCGCCCGGAACATGGCCGGCCAGCCCCGGGAATTCACCGGGGTCCCCTTTTTCTGGAGCAACCAGTTCGAGGCCATCCTCCAGTATGTGGGGTACACCGCCAGTTGGGATGAGATCATCTTCCACGGACAGCCGGAAGATCATGATTTCATGGGCTTTTATGTCAAGGACGGGGAGGTGCGGGCCGCCGCCGCCATGAACCGCGACCGGCAGATGTGCGCCCTGGCGGAGCTGCTGCGCCTCGGCCGGGTCCCCTCGCCGGCGGAATTGCGCCGGGGTCCCCTGGACCTGGCTCAGCGGCTAGAATAGCTTTCACCAGTCAGCTAGTGTCATGTTTCAGAAATACCTTTAAAAATATCTACATGTTCCGGTAGCCGCAGGCTTTAGCCTGCGCTCATTTTATTAAGGATTTGCGCAAGATTAAGCTTATGGCTACATTTTAAAGGGCAAAAGATGAAGAACATTTTTCATTAAAGGAAAATCCGAGATATGAGACTAGCAGTCAGTGGCATAGGCTTCCAGCCTATGCGCACAGGCGGAGGCCCTGCGCCACTAATCCATTTTGAGCGACTGCTAAAACTGGCTGCCACCCAGACCGCTACTCATCAATGAAACACTGGGGGTCCGGGGCCAGGAAATCCGGGTTCCCCTGGGCCCTGGCATACTCATAGGCGATGGCCCGGCAACCCCGGCAATCGGCCCAGCGGGCGCAGGCGCCACACTTGCCCCGGTAGCGGCCTTTGTCCCGCAGGGCTTCCAATACCGGCGAACTGGCCCAGATCTCCCGCAACGAATCCCGGCCAACCTGACCCAGGGGGAGCGCCAGCCGCCGGCAGGGGACCACGGCGCCATCCGCCAGGATGGTGAGTCCCGCCACCCCGGCGGAGCAACCGCCCGCCGGGAACGGCTCGGAATCCGCCGCCGGCGCCATGGCCTCCCCCATCTGGGCGGCCATGGGGTCGCCGGTGCCGATCTCCAGGCCGCCCTTTAAAAAAACCTGCCAGGACCGCACCTCTTCATAAAGCTTTCTTACCTGGGCGGTGGTGAGCATCAGGTCCAGCATGGCCCGTCCCCGCCCCGACGGCACCAGCCGGGAAAACCCCAGGCGGGAAACCCCCAGGCCGCGGGCCACCTCCACCAGTTCCCGAAAATGGCCGGCGTTGAGCCGGGACAGGGTGGCATTGAGGCTGACCTTCAGTCCGGCCGCCAACAGGGTGCGGACCCCCTGGAGGGAGGCGGCAAAGCTGCCGCGGCCCCGGATGTATTCATGAATCTCCCGGGGACCCTCCAGGCTAATCTGGACTCCGTGAACCCCAAGCTCCGCCAGCCGCCGGGCCCTTTCCCCGGTGATGCAGGTGCCGTTGGAGAGGATGTAGATTTCAAAGCCAATGGCCGCCATCGCCTCCAGAATCTCGAACAAGTCCGGCCGGAGAAACGGTTCGCCTCCGGTGACATTGAAGCTGGGCTGGAATTCGATGCCATAGGCCTGGCGCCAGTCCTGGAGCATCCGGGCAATCTCCTCGATGACCCGGAAGATCCGGACGCGGGACAGTTCCCGGACTTTGCCTGCTCCTTCCTGGTAACAGTGCCGGCACTTCAGGTTGCAACGCTCAGTGAGGTGCCACTGGATGAGAAAATCATAGGGTCGGGCCAGGGACATGGGGTCTCACCATCTCGGCGGGCGTAGCAGGTTTGGCCCGGGGGTCTCGCCGGTGCTTAGTAAGGGGCGGTGTCTATCAAGTCTCGACAGATGGGAAAGAAAAAAGCAGATATGGCACGCGAGGCTGGTGGACGTACCACGTCGGCCCCGCCTTTTTCGCCATATCTGCTCTGGATAGGTTGCCGAACCGGCAACTTTACGTCTTTCATTCCTTTCATTTGTGGCATACCTTACGGGGATCGAGCTTCTTGACCTTTCCCCAGAAGACTGCCTCCTTAGCCAAGGCCTCTTTGCCAAGTTTCATACCCCTTTTCACCTCCTTTCGGGTAGACTTGCTACTAGATTAATTACTCTTCCCGGCCGGGTCAAGACGATCAGGGTAGCGCGCTCCGAGGCTGGCAAAATAATTAATGGTGGCCAAAACCGATCCGATGGCCAGCCAATTAATCGGAGCATCAGGGAGTCCCTTTTTTATCCTCTCTCCCCGATGGGCAGAGGGTTAGGGTGAGGGGGATGGGGCTCCCGAGAACCACTCCATGGGTGCAGTCCTTCCGGATTTTTTATTTATTTCCTCCTTGGACAGGCCCGACGCGAAAGCTGGAGACAATGGCGTCGAACTCATTGAGCCCTCTGCCCTTATCATCCGCGGGATGGATATCTTGCCACATCAAGACATAAAATCTCTGGCGGGTCGCGAAATCCCCGGGGAAGTAGAGAAGGTAAAGGCCGTCAATGATGGGCGTCGATGACTTTGAGTCTGGAAAGGTAACCACATATTTCATGGTTGGATAGCGTTTGCCTCCGATTTCCCGCTCCCCCTCTACAAACCCTCCCCAGTTTTGCGGATAATGTCCACGGCGCTCCCCCTCGAAGTATTTAGAGGCCTGCTCTTTGGGGCTCAAGCCTCGCATGGTAGGGGGAATGGCGATCGTCCAGAGGGCGACGGACTGACCCCGGCGCTCCCCATATTTATGGATAAATTGAATGCTTGGTGATCTTTGATCTCCACGTTGCCAGCCGCTGTCAGGAATTTCGAAGCTAATTTCGTGGAACTGGATGACCTTTGCATGGAGAGGCCCGGCCGCCAGCGCCATCCCAGCCAACAACAGAGAGGCCATCACCAGAAGATTTCGCAGCAGTCTTTTCATCTCTTACCCTCTCCTTTTCTGGGGTGACAAAAAAGCCGCGCTGCCTTTCCCAGACAACACGGCTTTGGTTTTTTCACTGCCCCCACTCTGACTTAGTAGGGAGGGGGGTAATTGGGATTAGAATAGGGAGGTGCATATTGTGGCGCATATTGTGGAGCTTGTGGGGCATATTGTGGAGCTTGTGGCGCATATTGTGGAGCATAGGGCGCGGAAGGATAAGAATTAGCGTTATTTAAATATTGCTCCCCCATTACTACGCCCACAAGCGAGTTAAAGGCCGCTAATCCGAAATATCCCCATCCTAAGCCGCCGTAACCTCCCCATCCCCAGGGACCCCCCCATCCCCAGCCACCCCAGAAGGGATACCCACCCCATGGATACCCATATGGGTAAGGATATCCATAAAAACCACGCCCAAAACCCGAGCGTCCATAGAAACCACGTCCATAAAAACCCCGGTTGCCAAAACCGCGGTTGCCAAAACCCCGGTTGCCAGGGAAACCATGCATACCCCCGAACGAACCGTGCCCGCCTCCCCACGCACCATGACCACCGCCCCCGCCCCCGGGCCCATGTTGTGCCTGGGTTGGAACAGCCGCCACTAAGGAAAAGGAAAGTAGAAGCGCGATAATCAAGGCTAATTTTTTCATACCAGACCTCCTAAAGTCAGAGACCTTATCATGTGATTTTAAGATTAGATTATCATACTGTCAAGAGGGTTAGCCAAGTAGCCGGCCAGGATCGCCTATCAACCCGGGGGACTCCGGCGGCGATGTGGTTGTCCCTCTGCCCACATGCAGCCAAGCCTTGGAATCAAATCCAGGGTCTGCAACTGGTGCTGCCTTTATCATATTAGATAAATCCTGAGATTATTTGTTAAGCGGATTTCTGCGAAAAAAGGACCTTTTTATTTATATCGCGATCGCCCAGATAGCGATGGACTGACCCCGGTGCTCCCCATATTTATGGATAAATTGAATGCTTGGTGCGCTATGGTCTCCTAAGTATTCCCAGCCGCGCTCAGGGAGTCCGAAGCTCATTTCGTGGAACTCGATGGCCTTTCCTTTGACTGCTTGTTCGGCCGACCTTTCTACGGCAGAGGCAGGCCCAGCCGCCAGAGCAATCCCAGCCAACAACAGAGAGGCCATCACCGGAAGGTTAGGTAGCGGTCTTTTCATCTCTTACCTGTTCCTTTTCCATGGTGACAAAAAAGCCGAGCTGCCTTTCCCAGGCAACACGGCTTTAGTTTTTTCATTGCTCCCACTCTGACTTAGTACGGAGGAGGGTAAGCGGGATCAGAAGGTGGAGGATATTGAGGGGGTGGAGAATAAGCAGGAGGAGCATATTGAGGAGAATAGGACCCACCGTTATATAAATATTGCTCCCCCATTGCTGCTCCAAAAAGCGAGTTAAAGGCCGTTAATCCGAAATATGCCCATCCTAACCCGCCGGGACCTCCGCATCCCCCTCCATACCCATAAGGATACCCACCATAAGGATAATAACCTCCATAATAACCACCCCCATAACCGCCGTAACC
>JBEKDQ010000088.1:0-9172 GCA_050014275.1 Desulfobaccales bacterium
CCATGGAAGACTTCTTCCGGAATCCGGAGAAGACCGACTTCAAGATTTCCCCGGACGGCCAATACCTGGCCTTCCTGATGCCCTGGCAGCGCCGTCTCAATGTCCATGTGCAAAGGATTGGCGAGGATCGGGTTACCCGGGTCACCCAGGCCACCCAGCGGGATATTGCCGGCTACCTGTGGGCCAAGAATGGCCGTCTCGTCTATCTGCAGGACCAAGCCGGCAACGAGAACTTCCGGGCCTATGCAGTGAATGCCGACGGCAGCGACCCCAAGGACCTGACCCCGTTCCCCCAGGTTCGCGTCCAGATCCTGGACGACCTGGAAGGGAGTCCGGACGAGATTCTGATCAGCATGAACCGGCGGGACCCGAGACTCTTTGATGCCTTTCGGGTCAATGTCTATACCGGGGCCTTGACCCTGGTGGGAGAAAACCCGGGGAACATCACCGATTGGTTGGCGGACAACCAAGGCCGGGTCCGAGTGGCGCTGGCCACTGACGGCCTCACCAACACCTTGCTATATCGACCTACCGAGGCCGAGGCCTTCCGCCCGGTGGCCGCCACTAATTTCAAAGACACCCTGGAACCCCTGTTTTTCACCTTCGATGACCGCGAGCTCTACGTCTCCTCCAACCTGGGCCGGGACAAACAAGCCATATACCGTTATGACCCGGAAAAGGGGAAAATGCTGGATTTGATCTACGAGAATCCGGAAGTGGACGTGGATACCCTGCTGCGCTCCAAAAAACGCCGAATCATCACCGGGGTCTCCTTCTTCACTGACCGGCGCCAATACCACTTCTTTGATGAGGAGCGACAGCGGCTCCAGAAAGTCCTGGAGCGGCGGCTGCCCGGCTATGAGGTGGTGGCCGCAGATGGCCGCAACCTGCAAAGCAAAGACGAAACCCGGGTCCTGGTGCGCACCTACAGCGACAAGTCCCTGGGCGCCTATTACTATTACGACCGGGTTAGTGGGGAATTCCGGCAGTTGGCGGAAGTCAGCCCCTGGCTCAAGGAAGCGGAGATGGCGGATATGCGGCCCATCTCCTACCAGGCCCGGGACGGACTGGCCATTCACGGTTATCTTACCCTGCCCAAAGGAGGAGAGCCCAGAAACTTGCCGGTGGTGATCCATCCCCACGGCGGCCCCTGGGCTCGGGATTACTGGGGTTTCACCCCGGAAGTCCAGTTCTTGGCCAACCGGGGTCTGGCGGTGCTGCAGATGAATTATCGGGGCTCCACCGGCTACGGTAAGGCTTTCTGGGAGGCCGGCTTCAAGGAGTGGGGCCTCAAGATGCAGGACGACATCAGTGACGGGGTGGCCTGGCTGGTGAAACAGGGTCTGGCCGATCCCCGGCGCGTCGCCATTTATGGCGGCTCCTACGGCGGCTATGCCACCCTGGCCGGGGTAACCTTCACCCCGGACCTCTATGCCTGCGGAGTCGATTATGTGGGGCCTTCCGACCTCTTCACCATGTTGGCCTCTTTTCCGCCTTACTGGGAGTTGGAGCGTCAAAAACTCTACGAGATGATCGGCGATCCCATCAAGGACGCCCCATTGCTCCGGGAGGTCTCTCCTCTGTTCCACGCCGAGCGCATCAAGGCGCCCCTGCTGGTGGCCCAGGGGGCCAACGATCCCAGGGTGAAAAAGGCGGAATCGGATCGGATCGTCCAGGCCCTAAAGCAGCGGGGCATCCAGGTGGAGTACCTGGTCAAGGACAATGAAGGCCACGGCTTCCACAACGAGGAAAACCGCTTCGACTTCTACCGGGCCATGGAGCGTTTCTTCGGCGTCTGCCTGGGCAGCAAGGTGGACAGCCGGGGAAAATCCGGCAATTAGCGTTGTGCTTCGTAAATAGTATGGCATTAAATAAGTGAACTGAGATTATGCAGAAGTATAGGCCACCGCAATCCAAAAAAGATTTTTAGGCTTGGAATTATTGGAGATTTTTTGCGCAGCTATGCTCGAAACGAGCCAACGTAGCAAATTCATAACGCGTGTATCTGCTCTTGACCGGAAAAATTTATGCGCAGGGGGCGGGGCCAACGGCTGCCCACTGGCCCCGTTTCGTTTACCAAAAGTGCCGGCCAAACCAGCAGTGGATCTGACGGCAGGTATGCAATTTTCTAGAACGAATACTCCAAACCGGCGGTGACTCCATGTAGAAGCACGCCGGAATCGCAATTGACGCCGAGGGCAGTCACAGTAGTCGGCCCACTTTCATAGATTTCCCGGATCTGTCCGGGCGCCAGAGCAACGCCGTAGAGCCAGAGCGCCTCGTAACCGAGCTTTAGTGCAAGCCCCATGCTAAATTGATATTTGCACTGCAAGCCGACTTCACCGACGAAGGCGGCGTGGTCGGTCTTGGCGCCCGTTGGATACACGACCTTTTCGAGGCTGACCCCGGTTGACTCTGAGGCATGGTTCCAATACCCCCCGACCTTTACCAGTCCGTCAATCGAAAAGCGGCCACGCTCGAATAATTTCCCATCAGCACCGAGCTGGAGGCCGTAAAGATTGTTGCTTGTGCTCGTATTCCAGAAAGGGGGAAATGCTGGGGCTGGTATACCCGGAAGATTTTCAATCCGTGCGACATCGAAAAGATTGTTATTCGAATTTACCTTCCATAGAGGCAGAATGAGATCCGGGGGTGGTATTGTACCTTGAAGATTTTCATTCAGTTGAAGCCAGCGAAATCCGGCAAGCACGGTTATCCGCCTTGAGAGATTATCCCGCACGTTGAGTTCCGCATTATAGAGTTCCGTGGAGTAGTCCCAGGTCATTGACTGGTATGTAAAATCCTGAGTTTGAAAAAAGATGCCGGGGGCCTTCATCACCAGCCAGTTCGGCGGGTTATCCGGCCCAACGGATCGGGTGGAGTCCCAGCCGCCGACCCGAAAGAAAGATAATTCTAAACCGCAGTTGGAATCGGCATGGTATGTCAGGCCCAGTCTGAATCCAGGGGAAAAACCCTGATTTAGATCGCTGCTGTTGAGAGCCGGAGTGCCGGGGGTGCCCGGGATATTGGCGAAAGACACGACGCCCGGCACTCGTTCAACGAGCGTCCGATCTGCCGTGCCGACACGGTCGAAGATGATCGCTTCCGCAGAGACGGTCCAGCGCGGCGGGCGAAACGGCCAGGAGGATTCGGCCTCGTTGAGGTCGGCATCTTTCTTGGCGTTGGCTTCCGGGTGACTGAACGCCGCGGCCTCCGTCGAGTCCTGCCGGAAATTCCCGCTATCCGTGCTATCGGCAGGGGCGTTTAACTCTGCCGCCCCGGCTGCGCAGGGCGTGGACAGGGCGAAGATCGCCAGCATGGTTGCCGAAATAAGCCGTTTCATTTTCGCAATTGCAAAGATTCCTTCGGAGACGCCGGTAAAGGGTTTAAGGTGAGCCTGCCCGGAGGCAGGACCATCCCTACTTATAACTGATCATATTTTTTCGATATCCTCTCAGCCTTATCGACACGATATTTCCCCGCCTTCAATGCGATATTCTCTAACACCGCGCTCTCAATCCGAGATTATGCGGCAACCTTGGCCGCCGCCTTCAAAAACCGGTTTGGCGACCTCTCCTTCCGAGGTTTAACCCCGGAAAGCCTTAGCCTTTTGTAGCCATCTTGTCTCGCGGGCGCCATAATAGCACAAATTTCCCTGAAAGAGTAATTTTTCTAAAAATCTGAGCATACTAAGCCCCCCAGAATTTTAATAATTAACTGGCGGGGAGCTTAAGAACCCCAGGCCAGCACGGCCCGGTAATGGTGAGCCAGGGGAAAGGTTGAAGCCACATGAACATACCACCGCGGGGCGTGGTAAGAAACCCTGGTCCCAACTTTGATCAGGCGCTTGATCAGCCAGTCCATGGAGCGCTTCACCTCTTCGCCCCAGACGTAAAACTGACGGATCATGTGCAGGAGGTTGTAAGCCAGAACCCCCATCTTCAGACGGGCCTGGTTCGCCTCAAAGCGCTGGCAACTGGTCTTGTCCCAACGCAGGGTGTTTTTGCCCTCCTTGATCCGGTTTTCCACATCGCCCCGGCCGTTATAGACCTTGACCACTTTATCGGCAGGCAGCCGTGAATTGGTGACCACGAAGCCGATCCGGGGGAACAACTCCCCCCAGTGCCATTCGATCTTGGCCACCACCCGGCGGGGCTTATGCCAGCTTTTTGCTTGGTACTGCAAGTCCACCACTTTGACCTAAATCCCACTCTTGGGAGGACGGCCTACCGGTCGGTTCAGATAAGGTTCCAAGAGGCGCATCAGGATTGCATTGCCGGGTAGCCTGATGAAATACGATCCGGTTTTCTTCGCAATATTCGTAGGTTTCCGGGTTGGCAAACGCAGCGTCGGCACGTAACCAGAAAAGCTTGAACCAGGGGCGATAGCGCTGCACCATGGGCTTGACGAACTCCAGAACGCCGTCGGCAGAATGGACATTACCCGGCCTCAGCCGGGCCCCCAGACAGTCTCCCTCGCTGGTGAAGCGAAAAACCGGATGGAAGCAGTTCTTGGCGAAATGGCTGTTGTAGGCTACCCCCTCCTGCTTGCCATGAGCCGGGTCCTCAGTGGAATCCAGGTCGATGATGAGCCGCCGCTTGTTCTTCCTTTTCAGTAAGGCGTCGGTGGTTCGGCCGAGAGCGCCATCCAAGGCGTCTAAACCCATGACATTACCCAGAACGTCGTTTTCCAACCGGGAGAGCATGGATTGGCTGGCCCCGGCCCGATTATCTTTGCCCAGAGCCAGCTGGAGGGCCGGGTCAATCCGCAGAAAATCGGCGTCATTGCAATCTTCATAACCGGCTGCTATCTGGTAAACCCTTTGGCGCACCATCTGGATCAAGGCATGTTTCGTATGAGCAGGGGACCGCAAGTCTTCCAGGCAATCTTTCATGGGATCGATGATCCTGAAACGCTCATCTATTTCACGCAGCAGGATGAACCCGGTGTCGGAGGATATCGTAGCCCCCAGGCAATCTATCATGATGGCCCGGTTAAAATCCGGTCGAATCACCTCTTTCTGGATTTCACCACTATCGAGCACTTTGGAGTCCCCCGAATTGCTTAATTATCCTCATTATATCAGAGAGTTAAGTTAATTTCCATCTTTTACTGCGGCATAATCCAGGGTGAAAACCTAAGTTCCAAGGGTATTAAAGTCTCCCTTTGGGAAAGGGGGATTTCAGGGGAATTAATGAGGTTATTTTAAATGAGGGGTGGCTTCATCGGCCGTTGCCTACCCCCTCACCCTGCCCTCTCCCCCCAAGGAGGGAGAGGGAAATACCTTGTAAATTCCATAAATTGATTAGCTGGTGGGCCTGCCTAAGTACAAACAATTCTCTACTGCCTGTCTTATAGCAAGAACCTTGCCGGACACGGCTAAAAAAAGCCCCGCCCCCTTTTTCAAAGTGGGTTAAAAAACCGTAATTGGAAATGTCAGAGTACTCATGAAGCATCACGCTAATGTCATGTCTTAGATTTTCCTTTAATAAAAAATGTTCTTCATCTTTTGGCCTTTAAAATGTAGCCTTAAGCTTAAGCTTGCGAAAATCCTTAATAAAATGAGCGCAGGTTAAGCCTGCGGCCTACCAGAACCTGTTGATATTTTTAAAGATATTTCTGAAACATGACACTAGCAGGCCGCGGGATCGCGGTCCGGGGCCGCGCCGATCCTTTAGCAAGTGAGAGGGTAGCCAAGGGGGGCCTATTGCACCGGGGCGCCGGAATGCCTAACATTATCTGAAGGCCGCGGAACGGGAAATATGAAATGTAGGGGCGGACCCAGGCGTCCGCCCGGTGCTAACATTTCTCTATCAGGCCGCTGGGGGGGAATCCCCTGGTAAGGGTTGGTTTTCGACGGCCGGCGAGTTTTTTTGCGATATTTTTGATTATGGACGGCTAACCCGGCCCCACCGGGATTAACCTGATTAATGGTCTCATCTCCGGCGGCTAGGCCGGAGGCAGGGGGTCAACTCATGTGGGAATATTCGGACAAGGTAATCGACCATTTCCTCCATCCCCGGAATGTGGGGGAGGTAGAAGGCCCCGACGGCGAAGCCCTGGTGGGCAATATTGCCTGCGGTGACGCCCTCAAGCTCACCTTTAAGCTGGACGAAAAAGGCCGCATCCAGGAAGCCAGGGTCAAGACCTTCGGCTGCGCCAGCGCCATTGCCTCAGCTTCAGCCATGACCGAGATGATCAAAGGCATGACCATTGACGAGGCCGCCAGGATTACTGACCAGGATATCGCTAACTACCTGGGGGGGCTGCCCAAGGAGAAGATCCACTGCTCCGTCATGGGGCGGGAGGCCTTGGAGAAGGCCATTGCCCAATATAAAGGGGAGGCGGTCCCCGGCGTCGAAGGCAAAGTAATCTGTGAATGCTTCGGGGTTACGGAGCCGGAGATCGAGCGGGTGATCCGTGACCATGGCCTGAAGACCGTGGAGGAAGTCACCAACTACACCAAGGCTGGCGGCGGCTGCGGTGGCTGTGTGGAGGCCATCCAGGAGATCATCGACCGGGTGTGGGCCGCAGCCAAGGGGGCGCCCCGGCGGCCCCCGCTCACCAACCTGCAAAAGATCAGGCTGATCGAAGATACTATCCAGCGGGAGATCCGCCCGGCCCTGCAGCAGGATGGCGGCGACCTGGAACTCATCGACGTGGTGGGCGACCGGGTTTTAGTGGCCACCCGGGGAACCTGCGCCTCCTGCGCGGCGGCCCAACTGACCCTGAAGGACTTCGTGGAGGCCAAGCTCAAGGAATTAGTGACCCCCGAACTGCGGGTGGAGGAGGTGGCGCCATGACTGTCATTTACCTGGACAACAACGCCACTACCCAGGTGGATGCGGCCGTCCTGGAAGCGATGCTCCCTTACTATCATGAGCTCTACGGCAATCCCTCCAGCATGCACACCTTCGGGGGGCAGGTGGGCCGGCGGATTCGGGAGGCCCGGGAGCAGCTGGCGGCCCTCCTGGGCGCCGCCCCGGAGGAGATCATCTTCACCAGTTGCGGCAGCGAGAGCGACAACACCGCCATCCGCTCGGCCCTGGCCACTTTTCCCGATAAGCGCCATATCGTCACCTCCCGGGTGGAGCACCCGGCCATCAACGCCCTGGTGGGCCATCTGGCCAAGGAGGGTTACCGGGTCACCGAGCTGCCGGTGGACAGCCAGGGCCGCCTGAACCTGGATCTATACGATCAGGCCCTCACCCCGGATACCGCCATCGCCTCCCTGATGTGGGCCAACAACGAAACCGGGGTCATCTTTCCGGTGGAGAAGGCCGCGGCCATGGCCCGGAACAAGGGCATCCTGTTCCACACCGACGCGGTGCAGGCCGTGGGCAAGATCCCCCTCGACCTTCGGCAAAACTCCATCGACATGCTCTCCCTGTCCGGCCATAAGCTGCACGCCGCCAAGGGAGTGGGAGCCCTTTACGTGCGCAAAGGCACCAAGTTCGCGCCTTTCCTGATCGGCGGCCATCAGGAAAAGGGGCGCCGGGGCGGCACCGAAAACGTCCCCGGCATTATCGGCCTGGGGCTGGCCAGCCAGTTGGCGGCCCAGCGGCTGGAGGCGGAAAACACTATGGTGAAAGCCCTGCGGGATAAGCTGGAGAACGCCCTGTTGGCCAGCATCCCCAAGAGCCGGGTGAACGGCGACCGGGTGCAGCGCCTCCCCAATACCAGCAATATCAGCTTCGAATCTATCGAAGGGGAGGCCATCCTGCTGTTGATCAATGAACTGGGCATCTGCGCCTCCTCTGGCTCCGCCTGCACCTCCGGGTCCCTGCAGCCGTCCCATGTGCTCCGGGCTATGGGTGTGCCCTTCACCATGGTCAACGGCTCCATTCGCTTCAGTCTCAGCGTTTTCAACACCGAGCGGGAAATCGACTATGTCATCGAAAAATTTCCGCTGATCATCGAAAAACTGCGGGCCCTGTCCCCCTACTGGATGGTGGGCGAGGCCGTCTGCGCCACCATGGAAGGTTGAGAGGGGACTGTGGCTACCAAGGCAGACCTGGAACTTGACCGGTGCAAGGTGGAGTTCAAAACCGCCCAGGAATTCCGGGAAGCCATCCCGCAGATCGTCGAGCAACTGGTGGCCTCCTGCCAGATGGAGGACTGCTTCGACCATGTGGGCCCTGAGCCCATCCCCTCCCGGGAGCAAGCGATTGACCTCATCCACCGGGCCTGCCGCCTCCTTTACCCCGGCTATTTCATCCGCAAACGGGTGGACCAGATCAACCTGAGCTATTATTTCGGCCATGAAGCGGTGGCCTTTTTCGAGGTCCTGTCCCAGCAGATCGCCCTGGCCATCCGCCACGAATGCCTGCGTCACGGCCTGCCCTGCACCCATTGCGAAGAGCGGGGCCAGGAGGACGCCATCCGTTTTATGGGCGAGCTGGCCCGCCTGCGCCACGTCCTGGCCAAAGATGTGCGGGCCGCTTATGAGGGCGATCCCGCGGCCAAGAGCTTTGATGAGATCATCTTCAGCTATCCGGGCCTGTTTGCCGTCACCATTTATCGCCTGGCCCACCAACTGGTGGACCAGAACGTGCCCCTGATTCCCCGCATCATAACGGAATACGCCCACGGCCAGACGGGGATTGACATCCACCCCGGGGCCCACATCGGCGAGAGCTTCTTTATCGATCACGGGACCGGCGTGGTGATCGGGGAGTCCACCGAGATCGGCGACCGGGTGCGGCTATACCAGGGGGTGACCCTGGGAGCCCTGTCCCTGCCCCGGGAGCAGGTGGACTCCCTGCGCCGGGCCAAGCGCCACCCCACGGTCCAGGACGACGTCATCATCTATGCCCAGGCCACCATCCTGGGGGGTAAAACCGTCATCGGGGCCCGCTCCGTCATCGGCGGCAACGTCTGGATCACCGAGTCGGTGCCCCCGGACACCAGGGTCTTTTTGAAGGAGCCGGAGCTGATTTACCAGGGCAAGAAGAGCAGCAAGTAGTCTCGTGTCCGTGGCCGGTGGCCAGGTTAAAACCCCAAAAACCCAAAGAGATTCAAAAGGAGAGCGGCATTCTAACCTTGAACCTTGAACTTTGAACTTAGCCTTTCTGGAGGCTAAAAATGAGCGGCATCCTTTCCGACATCATGCAGGCCGTGGGGGAAACTCCGCTGGTGCGGCTCAACGCCCTGGGCCGGGGCCTGCCCGGCG
>JBEKDQ010000089.1:0-9066 GCA_050014275.1 Desulfobaccales bacterium
CCAGGAAACCACCATGTCTCTTGTCAACATTAACTTTGACTACCATTCACAATCAAGCGTATCTTAAACTAAGATACAAGGGTTGGGGTGAGGGGGAATTCTGATCGGTATTGGCTAAATTGCCAAAATCGCTTCCAGAACACCCTCTGTTTCCTGCATGACCTGATTATTCCAAAATCGAAAGACGCGGTAACCCATCCTATTTAAGTATGCCAAACGCTGAATATCTTGTTCCCCATTTTCGGCATGTGGCCCGCCATCAACTTCAATGACAAGGTTTTTCTCTACGCAGATAAAATCGACAATAAAATCGACAATAAAGGAACCAACAGGATGTTGCCACCGGAATTTCCAGCCATCAAGTTCTCGATTCTGCAAATGACGCCACAGCAGCCTTTCGGCATCAGTCATGCGTTTTCGCAAGGCCCTGGCGCTCTGCTTGGACACGAGCCACCCCTCACCCCAGCCCTCTCCCCTCTCAGGGGAGAGGGAGTTTTAGGGAACCTGGTTACGGCATAATGCAAACTTTATCTGGCGGAGGACCATCTATTCTCCTCGGCGCAGAGTAACCGTTGGGAATTGCCACTAGCGCCTTTTATCAGTTGCGCGCAAAGACGTGGGGGCAGATCTGCCTGCCCGCCCCAATTAAGGGCGCACAACTGGGTGCGCCCCTACAAATCAAATTCATTTTGTTTTTGCTCTGAAGTTGGGCCTTTGCGGCGGCGGGCCGCCTTTTTGAAGGTTTTGGGAGGCACCCAGCGGGGGTATTCCAACTGCCTGCCGGCGAACAGTTCGGCGATGGTGAGGATTTGTAGCCGTGGAAAGCGCAACTCCGGAAACTGCTCCGGCACATAGAAACCTGCGGCCGCGGCCTCCTCTTTCATGGGCCGGGTGGGGGGCTTCAAAGTCAGGAGGCAGCCCAGGGCCGCCTTCTCCCGGAGCATTACGCCTTTCAGGTCGCGCACCATGGGGGCGTTGACGTGGCCGCTCTTCACCTGGACAATGATCTTGTGATACGGCCCGTCGTCCTTTTCCTGGAAATAGAGGACGCCGTCCACGCCCTGATCCGCTCCCTTCCTCTTGTCCTGGGCCGGGGCCGCGTCGATAAGCCCCAAGGCCCACCACTCGAACTGGTGGCGTCCTCCATCTTCCAGAGCCAGTGACTCCGCTTCTTTGGGGTTTACGGGTTCACCGATAACATCATATTTTGCCAGTTCCTCTGGGCTAAATGAGTCACGCAGGCGCTTCTTAATAAGGGTAATGGCTAAACGCGTAATATCAATCCCGATCCAGCGCCTCTTTAATCTTTCGGCCACATTGATGGTGGTGCCGCAGCCGCAGAAGGGGTCCAGGACGAGATCGCCTTCGTTGCTGGAGGCCATGATGATGCGTTCCAACAGGGCCTCGGGCTTCTGCGTGGGGTAGCCAAGACGTTCTTTGGTTTGTGCTGTTAGAGGGGTAATATCAGTAAAAATATCTTGCAAAGATACGCCAGGCATTTCATCAAGATAATTTATAAATCTTGGAATATTTCCTTTCTTGGGCCAATAAATCTTCCCTTCTTGATCTAACTTCTCTAATTCGATAGGAGGAAACATCCAATGACGACCGCGTTTTGTTACATCTATTTCACGCCAAATTTGCCCTGTTTCTCCCTTCCTAATTCCAGCGCCCGTTAGATCGCTCAAAGTAAATCTTCTACCTTGATCATCAATACGACGATACATCTGGTCTAAGTAATTCTGGTCATATTTTGTATATTGATGGTTCCAAACATATGAAGATGATTTAGTATAATAAAATATTGTATCATGTACGGGACCATATCGCTTTGCACTACTATGAGCGCTAGTACGTTTCCAAATAATTTCATTTCGAAAATTGACAAATCCAAAAATCGCGTCCAAAATTATCTTCAAATAATGACTCGCTGTTGGATCACAATGCAGATACAGGCTCCCGGTGGACTTCAAGACCCGGTGCAGTTCCGTCAGCCGCGCCGCCATCATGCTCAGGTAGGCCATCATGTCGTTCTGGCCCAGGAAGGCGTGCAAGGCCCGGAGCAGCTCCGCCAGCCGCGGCCGGTCGCCCCGCACCACGTCGTCGTAGGCCGCCGCCGCCTCCTCCCCCCAGTGCCAGGTGTCCTCGAAGGCGGTGATCTGGGCCGCGGACTTCTCCCCGCCCTTTTCGGCGAAGAGGATGTTGTAGGTGGCGTTGGAGTTGAAGGGCGGGTCCAGGTAAATCAGGTCAACCGAGCCCACCGGGATGTGGTTGCCCCGGAGAATCTCCAGGTTGTCCCCGAAAAAAAGCTGATTCTTCCAGGGTTCCATTTACGCCTCTTCCGATTTTTTAATTATAGAAGTAAGTTGCCTCTTTAATTCTGGCAACTCTCGCTCCACCGCGTTCCAGACAACTGGCAAGTCGATCTCAAAATAATTATGCACCAGAATATTACGCATACCAATGATTTTGGCCCAAGGAACTTCAGGATGGGTTTCCCTAATATTCGAAGATATGGCCTGGGAAGCTTCACCAATAATTTGGAGATATCCTAAGAACCATACTTGTATAAGTTCGTCTTGCTCAAAGGCGGCGCGGCCTTTGGCGGAATACGTTTCAATACGCTCAATGGCCTCCAAGATATCTTTCAATTTCTCACGGTCATCTCTCATAAAGGCACTGCTTCTCTAAGGACGCGCTCGCTGATTCTCTTCCTTAATCCCCTTGCCGTCACCACATCGACCTTGCATTCTAATAGATTTTCTAAATCCATCAACAGTCCCCCAAGGTCGAAGAGACTTCTCCCCTCCTCCAGTTCCACCAAAATATCCACATCGCTTTGCGCATCCCCCTCGCCCCGGGCCAGGGAGCCGAAGATGCGGAGGTTAAAAGCACCATGCCCGGCAGCGATGGCTAAGATTTCTTGACGCCTTTCCTGTAAAATATCGTTAACGCCCATGAGATTTACCTCCCGACCCGAAAATTCATATTAACATACTTTTCCCCTGGTTGCCGAGAGGATGAGGCCTCAAAAAAAAGCCGGCCCCACTTGGGGGCCGGCTTGTGATCATCAGCAATTTACCGGTACTTGGCCAGCAAAGGCACGATGAGCAGGGCCACGATGTTGACCACCTTAATCATCGGGTTGATGGCCGGGCCGGCGGTATCTTTGTAAGGGTCGCCCACGGTGTCCCCGGTGACCGCGGCCTTATGGGCGTCGGAGCCCTTGCCGCCGTAAAGGCCGTCTTCGATGGCCTTCTTGGCGTTATCCCAGGCGCCGCCGCCGGAGGTCATGGAGATGGCCACGAACAGGCCGGTGACGATGCAGCCGATGAGCATGCCGCCCAGGGCCACGGGACCCAAACCAGGCATGAAGCCCACAATGATCGGAGCCAGCACCGGGATCAGGGCCGGCAGCATCATCTGGCGCAGGGCGCCCTTGGTGACGATGTCCACGCAGGTGCCGTATTGGGGTTTGCCGGTGCCTTCCATGATGCCGGGGATTTCACGGAACTGGCGCCGCACTTCCTCCACCACGCTGCCGGCGGCCTTACCCACGGCCTCCATGCACAGGGCGGCGAAGAGAAAGGGCAGCAGGCCGCCGATGAACAGGCCGGCCATCACCCGGGGATCGGAGAGATCAAAGGACATAACCCCTGGGAAGGACCGGGAGTACTCGGCGAAGAGCACCAGGGCGGCCAGAGCCGCGGAACCGATGGCGTAACCCTTGGTCACCGCCTTGGTGGTGTTGCCCACCGCGTCCAGGGGATCGGTGATATTGCGGATTTCCTCGGGCAGTTCGGCCATTTCGGCAATGCCGCCGGCGTTGTCGGTGATGGGCCCGTAATTGTCGATGGCCACCACCATGCCGGTCATGGAGAGCAGGGCCACCGCGGTGAGCGCGATGGCGTAGAGGCCGGTGCCGGCATGAGCCTGGCCGCCGCCCAGGTGAAAGGCCGCCAGGATGGCCGCCACGATCACCAGCACGGGCATAGCGGTAGCCTTCATGGAAATCGCCAGGCCCTGGATGATATTGGTGCCATGCCCGGTGGTGGAGGCCAGGGCGATTGATTTCACCGGGGCAAAGCTCTTGGAGGTGAAGTATTCGGTGATGGCCACGATCAAGCCGGTGAGGACCACGCCAATGACCGCCAGCAGGAAGACGTTAAAGGGCGGAATCACATAACCCGCGGCTCCCGCCACGGACTTGGCCGCCACGCCCGCCATGAACTTGTTGGCCAGGGGATAAAAGGCGGCGGCGGCCAGCACCCCAGACACGATGAGGCCCTTGTACAAGGCGCCCATGATGTACTGGGATTTCCCCAATCTGACGAAATAAGTGCCGATCACCGAGGCGATGATGGAGACGCCGCCGATGACCATGGGGAAGAGGATGGCCCGCGACCCGGCGCCGTATATGGTATTGGCCAGCAGCATGGCGGCCACCAAAGTGACCACGTAGGTTTCATACAGGTCGGCGGCCATACCGGCGCAGTCACCCACGTTGTCGCCCACGTTGTCGGCGATGACCGCCGGGTTCCGGGGGTCGTCCTCGGGGATGCCGGCTTCCACCTTGCCCACCAGGTCGGCGCCCACGTCGGCGGCCTTGGTGTAAATGCCGCCGCCCAGCCGGGCGAAGACCGATACCAGGGAGCAACCGAAGCCGAGACCGATCAGGGCGTGCATGGCCTGATCCGGATCAATTCTCATCAAAAACTTGAAGTAGCCGGCCACGCTCAACAGGGCCAGACCCACTACCAGCAAGCCGGTGACCGAGCCGCCCCGAAAAGCAATTTTCAGGGCATGCGCCATGCTGATATAGGCTCCCTGGGTGGTGCGCACGTTGCTGCGCACGGCCACGTACATGCCAATGTATCCGCACAAACCCGAACCCACGGCGCCGATGACAAAACCGATAGCGGTGTATTTGCCCAGGGCGAAGAGCAGGACAAACAGGACCGCGCCCACCATGGCCACGGTCTTATACTCCCGATTCAGGAAGGCATTGGCCCCTTCCCGCACTGCCGCGGAAATCTCCTGCATCCGGGGACTGCCCGGATCCTGTTTCAGGACCCAGGTGGTGGTGATTAAGCCATAGACTACGCCCACCGCACCGCAGATCAAGGCAAAAGTCATAATATCCATCTGTCTGCCATCCTCCTGATAAGTAATAATTTCCTTAATTATTTAAGGTTATTCTGCCGATAGAGGAAGAATCTCCCCATTCCCATCCCTCCCATTTTCAGGAGCCGAATGTCAATTCATACCCTAAATTGACACCCGAAGTAAAGGAAAATTTTCACAAGTCTTGTCTATTTATCGCTTATTGCAGATCGGAGTCTTGGGGAGAATCCGGGGAGAATAAGTTGCAGATCGGGGACGGGGCCGCCAGATTATTTTTCCCCCCCAACCCGGCGGCCAATTGGGGATGGTCCTTGGGGTCTATGACCAGCACCCCGTGGCGCTGCGCCAGATACAGGAGATACTGGTATTCCATGGCCTTTTTCTCCAAACGATAGCGCAGCACCAACCTCAGGGGCAGATAGAGCAAGGCCAGGGCCAACAGGGCGATGAGGAGATACGAACCACCCAATCCCATGCCCTTGATTCCCCCGGCGATCAGGGCAAAAGCCGCCTTGCCCTGGCCCAGGAAGGCCAGGGCGGCCAGGCCGGTTATGAAGGCCAGCAAGCCCAAGAGATACCGGACCGGCCAGCGCCTCCCACCTAAGCCTCTGCCGTTCTGCGGGGTCTGCGCCGGGGTCTGACCAAGAATCTCGAAGCCCTGGATAATGAGGCCGAACAGGAAGAGCAGGGCGATGGGCGCGATGAAACTGGCCAGAAGATAGGCCTTCCACGGGAAGGCCACCGGGGTTCTGGCCTGCTCCGCAAAGATCCCCTCAAAGTCAATGTGGCAGATGAGGGTGAAGACCAGGATGAGGACCTCAACCAGGGCCACTACCACCAGGAAGCTATTGAACACGTACCGTTTTTCCAGGGGGTCGTAAAAATTGAAGAATCTGGCCATAGATAGTTTTGAGTTTTGAGTTTTGAGTTTCGAGTTTTTGGGTTATTTCGGTTATTCCGGTTATGGTCAAAAATCGGGGCGGGCGCCGGCTGCCAACGGCGGTTCGGTTGCGGCCACCATTAATTCCCAATAGTACAAGCCCGCGGCCCAGAATAATATGATGCCGTCTTCCAGGATTGGCGCCAGGCCCACCTGCCGGCTAAAAAAGAGACCGCAACCACAATCGATCTTCAACCCTCGGGCCAGGGTAATGAGCATCGCCAATAAAAAGATCCCACAGAGAAACCCCAGCAACATCAGGCAACTGCGCCTTTTAAACCCCAGGGCCAGGAAAAATCCCGCCGCCAACTCCAGCCCGGGCAGCACCGCGGACACCACCCCCACCAGGCCTGGCGGCAGAAGCTGGTAAGCCAGCACCGCTTCCGCAAATTCGTCGGTGTGAAACAGCTTCAGATATCCGGCGTAACAAAAGAGCCCTCCCAGGATGATCTCCAGGAGGCGTCTTAAGATAGCTTGGAATTCCGGACGCAATCTAAACTTAACCTTCCATAACCTTGCTGGCTGCCGGTTACTCCGTAGGGGCGGGGTTACCCCGCCCTGGGCGGCAAGACGCCGCCTTACAAGGGGTAACCGCCAATGCCAAGTTGCCATCCAAAAAGATATTTTTGTAGGGCTCATGGGTCCCCCCGGAGGGCGCACCAATCACAGGCTGAAAGCCTGTGCCACTGTGCGTCCCTAAGAAAGATATTTCTAGTTCTTTAGACTGCAACTTGGTATTAGTTATCATAATCATCCCATAATTGAGCCATAGGTTTACCGGGCTTGGTCAAAAGCAGACCCTGGTCATTTACTGGTTTCAGCCGGATAACCGGCTTGATCCCAGGCCCGGAATCCATCCAGGAAGGCGCTCACCTTGGTGAACTTCAGGGATTGCAGCTTCTCCGCCACCATCAGGCCCTTGTTGCAGTTGGCCAGGCCGCAGTAGACCACGATCCGGCGGTCCCGGGCTATGCCCTCCAAGGCCAGGTTTCCCTGGCGCTCCAGGAGGTCCGGGGGAAGATTGACGGCCCCGGTAATGTGCAGTTCGGCGTATTCGTCAGCATCCCGGGTATCCACGAACAGCGCCTGCCCCCCCTGGAAGATTTCGTAAGTTTGGGGCAGATTCAGGGTCTTCACCCCCTGAAATTCCACCTTGCGGCGTTGCTCCCGCTGTTGTTCCAGGTGGGCCGGCAGGGCTCCGGTCCAGGAGAGGCGCACCAGTTGCCATTGCTGCCCAATCCCCAGGACCGCGGCCAGCAGCAGGATAACCCCGGCCCAGGCCAGGTCCTGCCTTAAAGTGCTATTAATCATGCAAGTCAGCCTTCCTGCGACAAATTATAATAAATTATTTTGCTTATCTTCCGGAGCCGGGCCTTTCCTTTGGCGCGGGGCTTTCTTAAAGGTGACATCGGGCGCTATCCTGGGATAAACTAATTTTTTCCCCAATAATAATTCTGCAATCGTCAAGATCTGCAACCGTGGATATCTGAGGCCCGGTAAGTGCTCCGGTTCATAAAGGCCGGCGGTGGCGGCTTCTTTTATCATGAGCGCCGTGGGCTCCGCCAATGAGATAAAGGCTCCGATGGCGGCCTTTTCCCGCTCCAGGACCCCCTTCAGGTCGCGAATCTGATTCAAAGTCACCTTGCCGCTCTTAACCTGCACCACCACTCTTTTCGCCTTCCCGCTGGGATCGTCGATGAAATTGATGATGCCGTCGATGCCGGTGTCCGGCCCCTTTTTCTTTTCCTGGGCCGGGCGGGCATCAACCAACCCCAGGGCCCACCACTCAAACTGGTAACGGTTTTGTCGGGCCAGGGCCTTGGCGCCCGCCAAGTCCTTGGGAACTCCAATCACCACATAGTCCGCTATTTCATTATCAAATGCAGTGTGCAGCCTGTTCTTTATCAAGGTGATGGCCAGATGGGTGATATCGATGCCGAGCCAGCGGCGGTGTAAGCGTTCGGCTACGGCAATGGCCGTGCCGCAACCGCAAAAAGGGTCTAACACCACATAGCCTTCGTCGCTGCTGGCTTGAATAATGCGTTCCAGAAGGGCTTCAGGCTTTTGGGTCGGGTAACCCAGCCGTTCCTTGGATTGCGGATGTATCAAATTTATTCGCCAGACATCTCCTACTGGTTTATCAGTAGTAATAACTCGAAGTTGTTTTCCAGTTTCCGGATCATAAACCGGGATTCTTTTACCCGCAGTTTTTTTTGTAATAAGCTGGCTCCCTTCGTATTCCGTTGGAACCCTAATCTCGTTGAATGTATATTTTTGACGAGAATCTTTTACATAATACAGAATTATGTCATGCTGACGATCAAATACGCGTCCGCCGGTTGGCAATTTATTCTGATACCACCAAATTATATCGTTTCTTCGTTGTCTTGGACCAAAAATTGCGTCCAAGATTAATCTTAAATATGGATGGGCAATGCTGTCACAATGAAGGTATATTTCTCCTGATGGCTTTAGGACCCTATGCAACTCCACTAATCTTATTGCCATCATTGCAATATAGGCCATCATATCATTAAAGCCCATGAAGGCGCGCAAAGCATCCACCAGAGCCGCCAGTTTATCCGGCCCCCGGGTAATCACATCCCGGTAAGCCTTCTCCGATTCCAGGCCCCAGTGCCAGGTATCGTCGAAGGCGGTGATTTGTGCCGCGGATTTTTCCCCGCCCTTTTCCTCAAACAGAATATTGTAGGTGGCATTGGAGTTAAATGGTGGGTCGAGATAAATCAAATCGACGCACTCATCCGGGAATTGCTCTTGATCCCTCAGGATATCGACATTATCCCCGAAATAGAGCCGATTTTTCCAACCCTCGCCTGTCATCGGAACCTCACCAGTTTGGAGAAATCTTTTTCTTAATCTATTATAAAGTCAATTACAACCGCCTAAAGGCGGTGGCTTGAAACAATGGCCGCCTGAAGGCGGCTCACGGGGCTAATGTGAAGTCGCCATCGCGGGCACGCTCTTCAAGATCTTGCATGGCT
>JBEKDQ010000090.1:0-9038 GCA_050014275.1 Desulfobaccales bacterium
CGCCGGCCGCTGGGAAGAACTGGAATCCTACTGCCGCCAGGATGTGGCCCTCACCCGCCGCATCTTCGAGTTCGGGGTGGAGCACGGCTTCCTCATCTATCAGCACCGCCAGGGCGCCCTGGTGCGGCTGCCGTTGGACTGGCGGGAGCAGCGCTTTTTTCAGTAGTGATTTTTCACGCCAAAGCAGCTTTCCCGGTAGCCTGGCATTCGGCCCAGGGTAGCCGGGGCGTCCCGCCTGTGTAGCAAATTGGTTTCCCCACTCACCGCGGCCACTTCGCCTTCCGCATCTCTTCTCCCGAAACGCAAAACTCAAAACTAGTGTTATGCTTTGCATTTATCGGCGTTTATCGGCGTGCCTCGGCGGCTAATATTTAACCGCTGATGAACGCCGATGAACTCCGTTATTACCCTAGCAATTATGAAGGATCACATTAGAAATTCAAACTAGACATTGCCCTTTGGCCGCGATTGTCTTATCATTTGAGAAAATCTACCCATCGTTCCCCGGCAGGGAGCTGGGGAACGAGGAGAACAAGGAGGGTTATGATGAATTCGACCAAAAAGGGCCTGGCCCTGGGTTGTTGTTTGGCACTGGTGCTCTTCTTTTGCGCCTCGCCATTGTTGGCAGCCGAGGTGGAGCCCACGGTGGGCCAGGTGCTGGGTCCGGTAACCTTCGCCGCGCCCATGTCCACCGAGGACGCCAGATATCTGGGGCTGGCAAAGCCGGGAGCATTCACCCTTAAGGACGTCAAATCGCCGTATGTCCTGGTGGAGCAGTTCAGCCCCTCCTGCCCCCACTGCATGCATGAGGCCCCGGTCCTGAACCAACTTTTTAACCTGGTACAGCAGGATTCCGGCCTGAAGGGAAAGCTGAAATTTATGGCCGTGGCCCAGGGCAGTGATACAGGCCCGGCAATGGCGTGGAAGGCCTTCCAAAAAGTTCCCTTCCCGGTATTACCGGATCCCAACAGCGCCCTGGGCAAGGGCCTGAATTTCACCCCCTACCCGGTCACCATGCTCCTGGATAAGAGCGGCAAGATCGTTTGGCTGCAAGTCGGCGCCTTCGATAACGCAGAAGAGGCCCTGCAGGGGATTAAAGCAGTAGTAAGATAGAGGTTGTAAGAAAATCCCCAAAAGGATGGGACAGGCTTCCCAATCACCACCTGCCGGCCTGTCCCCTCCCCTGTCCCATTTGACTTCCGGCAAATCCGACCTTAACTTTTTTTGTAAGATCGAAAACAAACTTCCCCATTTACAATGATCTCAAGGAAATCGAGATGAATCGAAAAGTTGCGAGATTATCTCTGCTAATCGGTGCGGCGCTAACCCTGGCTCTGTGCTCCGCCCTGATGGCGGCGCCGCTTAGGGTCGGCTTTCTGGCGGGAAATCTGAAGTTCGCCAAGACCATGAACCCGGCGGACCAGGCCTATCTGGGGCTAAAGAATCCCGGGGAATTCTCCCTTAAGGATATCCAGGCGGATTATGTATTGGTCGAAGTCCTCAATGCCGACTGCCCGCACTGCATGGAGCAGGCCGCGGCCCTGAACCGGCTTTACCATTTGGTGGAGGGCTCCGAACTCAAGGACCGGATCAAGTTTATCGGGGTGGTCAGCAATTCCGACTCCAGGACGGCCGGGTGGAAAAGCGCCTACAAGGTGCCCTTTCCCCTGGTCCCCGATCCCGAATGGGTAATCGGAAACGATATCCTCAAGATCACCGGCACCCCCACCACGGTGGTGCTGGATAAACAAGGCAAGGTCATAATTTTTCATGACGGCGTCTTTACTGACGCCAATAAGGCCTTCAAGGGCCTCCGCTCCAAGATAAAATGATGAAAAAAGGCCCTTCTGCAAGGACGCCAACCATAGATCTGCAGGCTGTTCTGGTAGCGACGGACTTTTCCGAGTGCGCCGCGGCCGCCTTTCAAATGGCCCAAATCCTGGCACGGCCTTTCAGCTCCAAGCTGATTCTGCTGCACGTCATCAATCAGCGGCTGGTGGAGCAACTTTCCGGCCACCTGGGGGAGTCTGCGGACGCCTTGCTGCCCGGGTTCCGGGAGCGAGCCCAGCAGCAATTGGACGAATTCCTCAAGGCAGTCAAGGCCAGCCCCCTGGAGGTGGAGAGCCTGGTGGCCGTTGGCCTGCCCTTCCAGGAGATCGCGGTGGTGGCCCGGGATCTGGCGGTGGATCTGGTGGTCATGGGCGGCTACGGCCAGGGCCGCGGCCCCCTGGAAGAGGTCTTCTTCGGATCCACTGCGGAAAAGGTGGTGCGCATCCTTCCCTGTCCGGTCCTGTGCGTGCCACTGGCTGCCGCCAGGTCAGATTCCGCGGATCGCTCCCCTACCTAGGCGTCTATTATCAGGAACCGCGTGGTTTTTATTTCTGGTAGCCGCAGGCTTTAGCCTGCGCCGCACAGGCGGGACGCCTGTGCCACCATTTTCTTGGTGTATGGCGGGCACTGCCTGCCATGAAGGAAAATCTGATCAAGGGGCGCCGTAAGAGTTTTAATGCAGGGTGCGCATTGCGCCCCAATTAGGCACAAGCCCACCAATTCCTTAAAAATCTTTTCCCCCACCAAGAACGGAGACACCGGTCCCGCTGACGCCAAAACAACCCTTTGACGGCACCTGGCATAAGACGCAATCTGGGCCAGGAGCAAGAGGAATAACGAAGCCATGCGACGTCTCCTTTTTTTTATCTTCATCTGCCTGAGTTTATGGATTTCCTCCCAGGCGAAGGTAGCCTGGGCGGAGCTCCGGGTGGGTCAGCGCTTCAGCTCCCTGACCTTCAGCGGCACCATTTCCGACGCCGACCGCCTCTATCTGGGTCTGGCCCGGCCGGGTGAATTCACCTTGATGAACATCCAGGCCCGCTACCTGCTGGTCCAGGTTTTCTCCGACGCCTGTCCCCATTGCACGGCCCAGGTCCCCGTGGTTAACCGGCTATTCCAAATGCTTTCAGCCAACCCGAAATTAAACGACGGAATCCTGAAGATGGTGGGGGTTGGTTATTATGGCACCCCGGCGACCATGGAGAGATGGCGGGGAAAATATGGGGCGCGCTTCCCGCTCATCCCGGATCCCAAGGGCCAGTTCTTCAAGACCCTGGATATTTTCGGCACTCCCACTTACGTCGTTCTGGATAGCCGGGGCACGGTGGTCTATCTATTTTACGGGGAGATAGCCAATCCCCGAATATTTATGCGGGAGTTGCAGGCTCACCTGGACCTATAAAGGTAATCCTGTTCATTTAGCACAGGACCTGATGCGAAGTCATTTCTTTGGTTATTCTGAGGGAGCCCAAGGCGACCGTAGAATCTCTAAATACGAGATGCTTCGCTTCGCTCCGCATGACAAAAAAATGGGGAATTATATATTTGACTCCCTATACCATATCGGCCGTAGGGGCGGCGTCTCGCCGCCCGGGGCGGGGAAACCCCGCCCCCTGCAAAAGATAATTGAACGATTCAAATATATAATTCCCAAAAAAATGTGAGGTGGGCATGAGCCCACCAATGCCAACGTAGGGTGCGCACTGCGCACCAATTCCAATGTGGGGTGGGCACTGCCCACCAATTCCTTAGAAAAGAACCGCTTAAGTGAACCGTATTGCTTTTAAAGGGGAAAATCGACTTTGATCTTGAAGATTTCCTGGGCCGGCAGGCTCAGGACCTCCACCCCGGAGGCCCCGGAGATTTCGGCGAGGATCTGCTTAAGACGCGCCGGCGATTCGGCGATGAGGGTGAACCAGACATTGAAGTGATGGCGCCGCAGGTAGTTGTGGGTAACCCCGGGGTAGCGATTCACCACCTCCACGAAGCTCTCCAGCGACTCCGGCGGCACCCGGGCGGCGCACAGGGTGCTGGTATACCCCAGCTTGCGGGAAGTGAAATTGGCCCCCAGGCGGCGAATGACGCCGCTCTCCATCAGGGTCCGCACCCGGCGCAGGACCTGCTCCTCGTCAGCCCCCACCCTGGCGGCCACCTCGGCATACGGCCTGGAAACGATGGGAAAATTTGACTGGATCTCGTTTAAGATGGCCCGGTCCAGGTCGTCCAGGGATTCGGGAGCCGCTTCGTGGCTTGGGGTTTTCGGGGAGTCCATTAACAAGGGAGTTCACCAGCACAGGTCGCGGGTCTCGTGGCGGCTGCCCTTAATGGCGGCCAGGAGCTTTTCAATCTCGCTGCCCTGAGGTGTTTTCGATTATTTGTCATTTTGTCCAGTTTTTAGAGTAGAAGTCGGTCCGCGCCTTTAGGCATGGTGCGGGGGGCTTTTTTGAATATGTACAAAATGTGTGTTTTGGCCAGTTTTCTTTTTACCCGCTGGCGGGATGATGCCAGACAAAAAGTTATATTTGATCAGTGTAGAGCCAGTATTGGGAGTGATTAACGGAAAATGATAACTGTGGCACACATAATAATTATTACTGCAATATAAGGAGAGATCAGTCTCCAGTCTATCCCATCTTTTCCCCGGACATAGGACAAAACCTCCTTATAGCTATCCTTTATACCACTTGGTTTATTCATTTCCTCTTCAATCTTGAATCCATCGTAACAAGAATGACCGTCATAACGTAAACATTGGTTAATCTGCACTTATATTTTATTAGACAGTCGTATCATTCTATAAAATGCGACTCTATTAATGAGATCGATAAATGCGAAACATAATATAACTACTATTGAAATTAAAATATATAGAAAGGATGATACGCTATGTGATTTCATAACTATCGATGACCCAAATATAAGAGTTATCATCCAATTATTTGTTATCATCCTTATGTCTTCTTTGTTATTAATAATATCTTGAACTATTTTGCGTTCTTCCAACGCAACCTTTAAGTATTCTTTACTCTTTTCGTTGTGTCCCATTTTACCCTCCTTTATTAACTTGATTACTTTTTAGGGCTGGTTCGTAGGGGCAGATGGGGTCCGCCGCCAGGACGTCGCCGCTGAGGGCAAAGGCCCGGGCCCGGCAGCCGCCGCAGACCTTGCGGTACTGGCAGCTATGACACTTGCCCCGGTAATCGTCCACCCGCCGCAGTTGCCGGAACAGCTCGGACGAGGCCCAGATTTCCGGAAAGGGCGTCTCCCGGATATTTCCCGCCGGCAGCTCCAAATAGCCGCAAGGCTGCACTTCCCCACGGTAGGAGACAAAGGCGAATCCCTGCCCCCCCAGGCAGCCCTTGGTCATGGCCTCCATGCCGTGGCTGGAGGGCGTGATCGCCTCTCCCCGGGCGGCGGCGTCCTGGCGCCACAGGCGGTAATACTGGGGAGCGCAGGTGGGTTTGATGAACAGCCGCCCTTCTTTCTGCCAGGCCAGCAGCCGGCCCAGGGTCTCCTGGTATTCCTCCGGCTGCAGCAATTGCTCCCGCAACTTCTCCCCCCGGCCAGTGGGCACCAAAATGAAGACATGATGGGCCGCGGCCTCCAATTGGATGGCCAAGCCATGAATGTCGGCCAGTTCGCCCTGGTTGGCTCGGGTGACGGTGGTATTGATCTGAAAGGGCAGCCCCGCCTCCCGGCAGGCAGCGATGCCGGCCAGGGCTCCCTCATAGGCCCCGGGTACGGCCCGGAGGCGGTCGTGGCTGGCGGCCGCGGCTCCATCCAGGGAGATGCTCAGTCTTTGCACTCCCGCCTCTTTGAGGCGGCCGGCGATGAGCGGAGTCAGCAAGGTGCCGTTCACCGCCATCACCATGCGGTGGCCCTTCGCGGCGCCGTAGGCCGCCAGCTCAAAGATGTCCTCCCGCAACAGGGGTTCGCCGCCGGTGAGGATCACCACTAGCTGGCCCAGGGTGGCCAGGTCGTCCAGCAGGGCGAAACCTTCCTCAGTGTTCAGCTCCCCGGGATAAGGCCCGGAACCCGCCGCGGCCCGGCAGTGGAGACAGGCCAGGTTGCAGCGCCGGGTGGTCTCCCAGGCCAGCAGCCGCAAAGGCGGGATGGAATTATGGCTGGATTTCATATTTGCCATTGGCGGCACCGGGTGTCCACCCGAGATTGGATTTAATCGGCGGCCCACAGGCCGTCCTATAAGCTTAGCCATGGGTGGCACAGGCTTCCAGCCTGTGCGTCATTCTGCCTTCTCATAAAGCCATGGATATTCTTCAGGGGTCTGACTTAACCCGACCTTGACCGGATTATTCCGGATATATTGCCATTTTTCCAGCAATCCAGCCTCATCCCTCACAATGCGGTCATATCTTTCATCCTGCCAGATAGTTCCCTTAGTTCCTCTGTGTTGGCTAATTTTCAGCGCGCTGAAACTTTTGACGCTATGAATGATTTCTGATAGGTCAAAAAACCCTTCTCCTTCCCGGGAAAGTGGTTTAGCCAGGATATGTACATGATCAGCTAAAACGACTGCGGCATAAACTATCCATTTGTTTTCGTCCCAAAATCTTACAGCTTCCAGGGCAATGCTGCGCTCATTTGCATTTAGAACCACCCCATCTTTGCTTCTCCAAGTGATGAAGTAGACACTGCCAGGTTCTTGCCAGTGGGGCAGGTTTCTCCAAGTAATCTTAAAGCCTTGCACAGGCTGGAAGCCTGTGCCACCAGGTTTTTGCATTTTATTTTGTGCCTTCCATGCCTGAGAGCCCATAAATTTACCATTAAGATGTATTGGGCAATAGGCATCCAGCCTGTGCTCTTCCGCCTTTAGCCTATTTCAGCAACGCGGCGGCCTGTTTGGCGAAATAGGTCAAAATCAGATCAGCGCCGGCCCGCTTGATGGCGGTGAGGGACTCCAGCATCACCGCCTCCTCGTTGAGCCAGCCATTCTGGGCGGCGGCCTTGATCATGGCGTATTCGCCGCTCACCTGGTAGGCGGCAATGGGCAGATCGAACTCCCCGGCCAGTTGGGCCACGATGTCCAGATAGGGCAGAGCCGGCTTCACCATCAGGATGTCGGCCCCCTCCTCCACGTCCAGGGCCGCTTCCCTGAGGGCCTCCCGGGCGTTGGCCGGGTCCATCTGATAGGCGCGGCGGTCGCCGAAGGCCGGGGTGGACTCCGCCGCCTCCCGAAAGGGCCCGTAAAAGCTGGAGGCATATTTCACCGCATAGCTCATGAGGGGCAGCATTTCGAAACCGCGCTCGTCCAGGGCCTCCCGGATGGCGCCCACCCGGCCGTCCATCATGTCCGAAGGGGCCACCATATCGGCCCCGGCCTCGGCGTGCGACAGGGCCACCTGGGCCAGGGCCTCCAGGCTGGCGTCATTGTCCACCTCTCCTCCCTGGATGAGGCCGCAGTGGCCATGGGAGGTGTAGCCGCACAGGCAGACGTCGGTGATCACCAGCAATGCCGGCGCCTCTTTCTTCAAGCGGCGCACGGCTTGCTGCACCGCGCCCTTGGGAGAGGCAGCCTCGGAGCCGGTCTCGTCCTTCTTTTGGGGCAACCCGAAGAGCAACACCGCGGGCAGGCCCAGATCAGCCACCTCCCGGGCCTCTTTCAGAAGCTGGTCCACCGACAGACGGCAGACCCCCGGCATGGCGTCCACCGCCTGGCGGACCCCCTGCCCCGGGGCCACGAACATTGGATAAATGAAGTCTTCCCGGCGCAAATGGGTCTCCTGCACCATCTTCCTCAAGGTCGCCTGGCGCCGCAGCCTCCGGGGACGAAATACCAGTTCCATAATGAGCACCCGTGCTTAAAATTCATTTTTTACAACCATGTTATAATTTAACATATCACCGCCGGGCTGCATTTACAAAAAAACAAAAAAATCCCACCGGGAAGATGCGGGCCGCAGTCCTAAATAATTTTCCGCGGCTCCGCTCACCGGTTAAGATAAGGGTTGGCGGCGTCAAGCTTAAAAAGAGTTGACGCTGCTTCCGGGTATGGGATACTAAGTTTTTGGAAATCTAGGGATGGGGGGCGGAATGCGCAGTAACGCTTTATTAGTCCTCTGCCTGGCGGCGATCCAGTTGGCAGGCGTGGCAGGTTGCGGGTCGGGGCCGGTTTTCCCCGCGATACCGGAGGCCGCCTCCCGGGCGCCGCTGCCCTCGGGAAATGAGCAGGCCAGGCTCAAGGACGCCCTGACGGGAGGGCAGATGACCCCGTCGGAGGTGGCGGAGATGAGTGACCGTCTCCTGGCCGACAGCTCGACGTTCAACAACCAGAGGACCATGGCCCAGCTGGAACTGCTCCTCCTCAAGGCCATTAAGTCCCCGGACAAGTCGGCTCAGGCCGCCCTCTGGCGCAATCTGGGCATTCTCCATTACCATCAGCGGAAGTACAAGGAGGCGCGCCAGGAGCTCCAGACCTCCAACGAAATTAACCCCAAAAGCGCCCGGACCCATTTTTATCTGGCCCGCATCTTCACGCACCAGGGCGAGATCTACCAGCACCAGGGCCAGAAAGGTAAATCCCGCCAACAATTCAAGCGAGCCGCCATCGAAATGGAGCAAGCCCGGAAGATTGAACCCGGCAATCCGTTATTTCGCCAGGACGTCAAGCAAATGATCGGCGGGGAATAGGTAGCGGCGCCATGAAGATCTCCTGCCCATACTGCGGCAACGATGCAGATTTTTTTGAAGTGGCGGAAGGCGTCACCATCACCACCTTTTATGAGCAAAACGATGACGGCAGCTTTTCCACGGTGAGCGACGACTCCAAGATCCAGGGAGAGGTGCGGTTTTTTTGCGGTGAATGCCACAAGGAGCTCAAGGAATACCACGAACACTTCCTGGACATGCTTTTTTAGTTTCGAGTTTCGAGTTTCGAGTTTTGAGTTAAAAGAAGAGAAATGAAGTCAACCTCATATAGGGATTTGGAGGTCTGGACGAAGGCCGTAGGTTTGGCTAAAATAATTTATGAGGTCACTTCCGGGTTTCCTGTCAAAGAAAATCATAGATTAGGCGGCCAGATTCAGCGATCTTTTGAGTTTCGAGTTTTGAGTTTCGAGTTTTGAGTTAAAAGAAGAGAAATGAAGTCAACCTCATATCAGTGCTGTCCGGTTAAACGATTAAAAAAAAAGTCCGAAAACTCCCTAAATCTGTTAGAATGGGTTAGGCATAACTCATCAAACAGAAAGGAG
>JBEKDQ010000091.1:0-8978 GCA_050014275.1 Desulfobaccales bacterium
GGATCACCATGTGGCTAGCGGACCAGGCCATCCGGACATCCGGCCTCCTTTCGTCAGACATCCCCCGGGAGCGCATCGGGGTCCTCATCTCCCAGAATTCGGGAGAGGCGGCGGGTACACTCACCGGACTCATCATTCGGGCAAACACTTGCAACATCCTCACCGACATCAAAAGGGCCGTTCCCCTCACGCCGGATCAGGAGAGCGCCATCGAACAGGAGTTGAAGTCCGGGCGCCTGGCTCCGGACGACACCACCCTCCTGGGCAGACTCAACTGCGCCGCGGCCGGGTTCATCTGCAACCGCTATGGGTTCATGGGGCCCAGCTATTCGGTCTCCGCCGCCTGTGCGACCTCACTGGTCGCACTGTACAGCGCCATCCAGATGATCCACAGCGGCATCATCGATGCAGCCGTCGTCGGAGGGGCCGAGGAGATTCTTAGACCCTTGCATTTTCTGGAATTCTCCGGTCTGGGTGCGCTTTTCGGGCTGTCCGGACAGGAAAGACCTGCGCACGAGACCTCCCGGCCCTTCGATGCTCAAAGAGAGGGGATGGTTCTCGGCGAAGGCGGGGGCATAATCGTCATCGAGCGGGAAAGCCTGGCCCGCGCCCGAGGGGCGCTGGTCCAGGCGGTCATCACCGGTATGGGCGCCAGCAACAACCATCTGGGCATGGTGGAGTCCTCCAGGGTTTCCCAAGAGATGGCCATCCGCGCCTCTTTCCAAGGGTTGCCGTATGGGCCCGATGCCGTGGACCTGGTGGAATGCCATGCCACGAGTACTCCGCAAGGAGACGTGGAGGAGGCCCGGGCCCTGAAGGCTTGCTTCAATGCCGCCAAGCGCACCGTGATCACTTCCTTCAAATCCCAGATCGGACACACCCTGGGTGCCTCGGGCATTAACAGCCTCATTCGAGGCGTGATGGCCATGCAGGCGGGGATTTTTCCTCCCACCCTCAATTATCTGCATCCAGACCCGGAAATCGACCTGGAAAGATCGAGGTTCATCATCGCCCCGGAGCCGCTTAATTGGGACTGCAGGGCCGGCGAGCCCAGAAGGGTTCAGGTCAACGCCTTTGGGTTTGGAGGTTCCAACTACGTGGTGCAGGTGGAGCAGGCCATGGATGCCGCGGATACGATCCTGGTCGCCCCCAACCGAGAGAAGGGTTTGGGTTCTCCCGCACTCCAGGGCGTCTCTTTTTTCAAGACCGAGATGGGCGGCCATAACTGGCGGATGGCCGTGGTAGCGGAATCCGAAGCCGAGGCGCTCACGGTCATCGAGAGGTCAGCCTCGCTTGCCGGGGGCGGCACGGTCTCACCCCAGGCGCTGAGGTCGTGGGCGCACCAGGGGATCTTCCTGAGCCGTGAAGATCAGCCGGTGCTACCGCTCGCCCTGGTATTTCCCGGGCAGGGGTCACACTATGCCGGCATGGGGCGGGAGCTCTACGAGTCTTTTCCCGTAATCAAGGAATGGATGGATCGGGCTGCCGCAGCCGCGGACTTCGACCTTCTGCACCTGCTGTTTCACGATCAGGAGGAGAACCTTCAGAAGACCCGGTGGCAGCAACCGGCCCTGTTCGCCGTGGAATACTCCGTGGCTCGATACCTCATCACCCTGGGCATCTACCCGGTGGCTATGGCCGGGCACAGTTTGGGCGAACTGACCGCCTTGTGTCTGGCCGGGGTCTATTCCCTGGAGGACGGGTTCCGCATCGTGAACCAAAGAGCCCTCTGCATGGATAAGGCCGCGACTATGGATACGGACCCCGGCGTCATGGCAGCCGTGGACGCCCCCTTGGACCTGCTGCAAGAGATGCTCCAGGGACAGGAGCAGGTCTACATCAGCAATATCAATGCACCGAACCAGGTCGTGCTGAGCGGCAAGACTGAGGCGGTGGAAAATTTTGGTAACCGACTGAAGGGGATGGGGTACCGGGCCACCCGGTTGCGGGTCAGTATGGCCTTCCACTCGCCCATCATGAGGGTCATCCGGGATGAACTCGAGGCGTACATTGCCCCCATCCCCTTTCATGCCCCACAGATCCCCGTCATCTCCAACACGACCATGGCGCCGTTTCCAGCCGATCCCACTGAGATCAAGCGAATCTTGATGGCCCACCTGGAATCTCCCGTCCATTGGATGCATAACGTCCAGACCCTTTGGAGTGACTATGGAGTCCGGCTTTTCGCCGAGGTGGGCCCCGGCGATATCTTAAGCAATCTCATCTATGACACGCTCCCTGAACCGGCCTGCATCCAGACCTGTCTGCCTGCCGCCGAGGGCCTCACGTGCAAAAGCGCCCTGGCTCAGCTCTTCATTCAAGGGCATCTGCCGGTTCACCGGGAACCGAGGTCTGTTTCCCTGCCCGGATTCGGGAAGGCTCCCGCACCCCCCCCCAACGCCCCGGCACGGTTACGCCCCCCGGAACCTGGGCCTGTAGGCTTGAAACCGGTGGAAAGGATCATTCAAAGGGAAATCAACCGATTCGTGATAGAGACTTACGGCCGCTTCTTTGAACCCAATATCCTGGCAGCCATCCGCCAAGAGCATGACCCAACCTTCCAAGAAAGCGAGCTATCCGCCATTATCCAGTCCGTGCTCCGGGGTTCCGGACCCCCCGCAGGCCAGCACCCAATCCCTCTTGGGGAACCGGCCTCCCCGCCTCCCGATCCTATCCCAGCGATTCTGGAACCGGCCTCTCCTGCCCTCGAAGAGGCGCCTGGGCACCAGGATCACCTGGAGGTGCTTATTCACATCATCATGGATGCTACCGGGTTCAACCGGGACGAGATCGAACCCGACATGGATCTCAGACGGGACCTCTCCATCCGCTCCAGCCGTCTTCCGATCATCATGGATGCAGCGGAACGCCAATTGGGGATCACCATCGAATTGAAGGATTTTATTCATGTCCGTACCGTGAAGGACATCGCCCAGAGGATCTCCGAGATCATCACCAAGCAGGAAGGTGCCGGCCTACGGCCGGTCGCTCAGGCGGTTGACCCCGGCCAGGGGCGGGGGGCCGAAATCCTGAAGCCCTCACCGGATGAGGTGAGTTTAAAGCGGCTCGTATTCCACCATGCCAAGGTGGAGCCGGCGGCCTCCATTCCCATGGAATTGAGCCCGGGCGAGTCAGTCCTCCTGCTCTCACCTGACCGGGATGACCGCATGACCGGAAGTTTGGGAGACATCCTCCGACTGGATTACGGGGTTGAGACGGTTCCCATGCTCTTCATGCCGGGGAACCTGGATCCGGGCGTAGAGAACCACAACCTTCTGACTGATGCCGGGTCCGCCCGGGCTGCCAAGAGAATATCGGGCCTGGCGTCCCTCGCCGGGATGGTCATCACCCTCCCTCAAGGCGGATCGGCAAGGTTAATAGACATGGGGGAGGTGGCGCGGCTTCTCAGGGGGCTCTTTTGCGTCCTGAAGGCATTTCTCCAATCACCGGCTAAGAAATTCGTCGTGCTGATCCATTCCAGGGAAGATACCGAAACTCTCGGTGGGCTGCCAGCGGAGGGGATGCTCGGACTGTTTCTGTGCGCCGTCCAGGAACACCCATCGGTCCTTTTTCGCACCTTGGCAATCGACCAGGATACCGACCTGCGCACCGCCTTCGGCGGGGCTCTGGACCGAGGCTACTCCGTGGTGGAGATGATTCATCGGGATGGCAGGGTCTTCACTTCGGAGGGGCGCGTCGCCCCGTCGGTCTTCAATGGTCCGGCAAGTCTGCATCTGAGCTCTGGAGACGTGGTAGTCATGTCCGGGGGCGCCGCGGGAATCACCGCCCACCTGGCCCGCAGCCTGGCGCCCTTCATGCCCCGCCTGGTCTTTCTGGGGAGGACACCGCTGGATCCAGGCATCAATCCCGTCAAGCCGCGCTCCAAGCATGCGCCTGCTGAGACGTTCACTGCCGACAACCGGGCCGTGGAGATGGCTCAGACCCTGGCGGATTTGCATGCCGCCGGAGTCGAGGCAACGTACCATACCTGCGATGTAACCGACCCCGAGGCGGTCCGGGCGATCATGGGTGAGGTGGCAAGGCGTTATGGCAAAATCGACGGAATTATTCACGGGGCTGGAGTCCTCAGGGACGGTCCTCTCAGCCAAATGACCTTAGATGCCCTCTCCATGGTCACGGACGTAAAATTTTTAGGGGCGTGGAATCTCTTCTCGGCGGCGCAGGGGGCGGGCTTGAGATTTTTCGTGGGCCTGTCTTCGGGGGCGGCGATCCTGGGGAATCCTGGCCAGTCCAACTACGCGGCCGCCAACCGGATGATGTCGGCGCTATTCAGATACCTCGGGCGGAAAAACGGCGCCATCCGGTTCAAGGCCTTGATGCTGCCTCCGGTCGAGGGGGCGGGCATGGCCGAGGATCCGGCGGTACGGGAGTTGATGCGGCGGAATGGCGTGGCGTACATCCAGGTAAATGAGCTTGCCGGGCTTTTCTGCCGGGAGCTCTCAGTAGCCCCGGCTGATGACGATTGTGTGATGTTCATGCGGACCCTGCCAGCCGTAAAAACGGCGCGGCTCAATAAGATAATCCCCCCGGCGCTCCGGGGAGAACTGATTGGCGGCGCCGTGGCCTTTAGCCCCGAGGACTTCCCCCTGATCGACCGCATCTCTTCCTTGGACCTGCGCCTGGAACGGTTGGAAGCCTTCAGATCCTTTTCCCGGGAGAAGGACCTTTGGATCGAGGATCACCGACCCCTCAAGTTCGTCGAGCATCCTCTGGTCTCAGCCGCCATGGTTCTGGAGACCTTCATGGAAGCCGCCCGGATCCTTTATCCCCACCTGCAGGTGCGAGGAGTTCGCCGGGTGCGCTTCCTGGACATGATCCAATGTCCTCCTGGGGCGCCGCAGACTGCTAAAATCTTCTGCCGCCGAGCCGACACCTCCCTGCGGGAGGTAAGGTGCGAGGTCTCTCTATCAACCCCGGCGATCTCTCCCACCGGAAGATTGACGGACCGTTTCACCTCGCATTGCCAAGGCCAGGTGATCCTCGATGGTGGGGGAGGCTATCTCGGAGAGGGGCTTGCGGATTTTCCGGTCCGGCTGGACGAACTGCAGACGCCGCCCATGGATCATGCCCAGGTGCTTTCTTGGTACAAAGGCCGCAGTGGCCTCAACGGCAGGTATCGGGTAATAGAGTTGTTTGACGGCGCCGGTCCGGGGGTGGCACGGGGCCGAACTACCTGCCGGGAGGGCGGTGATTTCGCCCATCTGCGGAACGCACGGTACCAATACTCTCCCTACCTTTTCGAAGCCCTTATGCAGTCGGTTTACTTCTCCATCGTCGCCATGGACCCGTCGGAGCGACGATCCCTGCTTCCCATAGAGATCGGGGAGATGAGGTTTTTGCGACCATGCGGGGTGGGGGAACAGATAACCGTGGAGGCCCGCCTGCGGGCGCAGGACGAGGCAGGCCACACCTGGGACGCCAGAGGGCTTGACGATCAAGGCCGCCCCCTCATGCAAGTTTGGGGTATGCGGATGCACTGGGTTTCGGACTGAGCCGCGGCTCGGAAAAGATGGGAGTGGATCTGGCAAAGGTTTGCCAAGAAATAACTGTCCAGGCCGTGAGTTTCCTTGAGCGCCGGGGACCGGTCTTCTATGCCTCCTTGCCAGTGACCCCCGAAACCCTCAAAGGTTGCAGGACGAACGGGGCCGGAGACCAGCACCGCTTAGTTTCCAGCCTGTGGGATCACCTGGTGGCACTGATGGCAAGGGAAAGTCCTCTGGGGAAAGGCGGTCATGCCTCCAACCGCGCCGCTGTACCGATCCAGGTGGTCCACGACCCGCTGGGCAGGCCCCATCTCCAGTTGGGAGAAAATCGGGGCCCGGCCATCTCCTGCAGCGAGGGTGGTGGAAAAATCTGGGCCGCCCTCTGCGGGGATGAGTCGGATATCGGCATCGATGTGGCCGAAACCGATGAATTCCAAGGTGGATACCCAGTGCACCGGGTCTTCCATGGACATGAGCTGCACCATGCCTTGAGGTTGGCGGGTGGAGATTTGGCAAGGGCCTCAGCCTTGCTCTGGTCTGTCAAGGAAGCCGTGGCCAAGGCCCTGGGATGCGCCTTCCACCTTGTTTCGCCGCGGCAAATCAACGTCTATCCAGCGGTAGGCCGGGACGGCGGGTATACCTTTCCCGTGGGCTTATCCGGGAAAACGTTGGTGCAGTTTCCCCTCGACCCCGGCCGGTCTATCTGGGTGCGTTCGCTTCCCAGGGCGAAGATGTGGCTTTCCATCGCCCTCTTGAATCGGCAAGATCGATAAGGCGGAGGGCGGCAGCGGACTGTGGGCCGGGTCCGGATTAACCGCAACCCGAAAGCCGGCGCACCGGCAGGTCCACTCTTAAGGAGGGGCTCCGGGCTCGGCGCGGTCTGCGGGGAGTTCCGGGAGTTTTCTGGCTTTTTTGAGGCCTCATATATTTCTGCCAGCGGAGGTTCGGAAATGAACGCCAACAATATGTCTAAGAACTTTAAGCAGGCTATGGCTAAATCCGCCCTGATCGCGGCAACCCTCCTGGTTTGGAGTCTGGTGCCAACTGGGGCGCAGGCTATTTTGGGCATAAGTGAGCCGGCCCCACCTTTCTCACTGGTATCCGGAGATAATAAAAAACTCACGCTCGACATGCTCAGAGGAAAGATTGTCGTATTGTTTTATGCAACCAGAGATACCATCCATGTTAACGATGACTTACAAAATTTTCTGGATGGGCTTTACGATACTCAGCCGAAAAATATTCAAAATCAAATCTTCAGATTGCTTGTCGTAAATGCCATGGAAGCAACGTCTATAACAGATTGGAAAGATAAATTAATTGAAACCTCCGAGAAGCTGAAGATAACTTGTTACGGGGATTGGACCGGAGAGATGTTTGCGGCATACCGGATGAGAGATAATGACAGCAATTTTATCATTATAGATAAGAGGGGCATCGTCAGATTTGCCGCATCCGGCCGAATAGATAACAGCCGGTTTGAAGCCATAAAAAAACTACTTTTAGAACTGGCGGCTGGCAGGTAAGAAGCGCCGGGGCCCAGCGGCTGAATTCTTTCAAGTCTCCGAATTGGAAAATCGCTTTCCCCTGGATTTTTGCTATGTGAAGCACAGCGCCGGGGGTTTTAGTGCTTAACTTTGGTTTGAACCTGGGAAAAGAGGTCCGCAGCACCAGTAGTGTCCGGCAAGGTTTTTGCTGTGAGGCAGGCAGTAGAGAATTGTTTGAACCTTAGGCACGCCCACTAGCTATCAATTTATGGAATTTACAAGCTTTCCCTCTCCCCCCCTTGGGGGGGAGAGGGCAGGGTGAGGAGGGGTATGGAACAGCCGATGAAGCCACCTCTCACCCGGTGTCGTCCCCTCGCAGGGGAGAGGGGATTTAGTTGGTCGATATAATATATTGATACCGCTGAAATTACACTATCTCGCAGTTAAACTTTAGAACATTGTCTCTTAGGAACAGCCCATTTAGGTCCGGCTAATCCCGAATTCAAGGAGGAGCTGCCGTTCATGGGCCTTTGACTCACCCAGAAATTATGAGAAGACCGGGGGGGCGCGCTTCTCGCCCGCCACCCAGTCCCCACGGGCGAGACGCCTAGGCCACCAATTCTTCACGACTTTTTCAAGGGACAGGCCTTAACAGCCTGACCTGGGGCCAGTCGTGGCTTTAATCGCCGGGATATTGATTTAACCCGGCCCAGTGAGTATTATGATGGCGGTCTTTCTGATTGGTAAGCGGTCTGATGGGGGCGGGGTCCTCGGGCGGGTGGTAGGGCCGATGACCCTGGGGCCGCCCGATCTGGAGATTAATCCCTGCGCCCTGTAGAGGCAAAATGGAAATCCATGGCGAATCCAGCTAAATACGCCATCGAAGTCGAGAATCTGACGAAGCGTTACGGGGATTTGCTGGCGGTCAACGGCATATCGTTCAACGTCAGGAAAGGCGAAGTTTTCGCCTTCCTGGGCCCGAACGGCGCCGGCAAGACCACTACCGTGGAGATAATCGATACGATCCGCACGCCCACGTCGGGAAAAGTGAAACTTCTCGGGATGGACGTCACCAAGCAGAAGCGCGCCATCGTCCCCCGGATCGGCGTCCTCCCGCAAGACTTCAGCTCCTTCGACCGGATAACGGTCAGGGAAACCATGCTGTTCTATTCGCGACTATTTTTCTCCCGCGCCAGGTCCCCCCGGCGGAACGCCGATATCGACGGGCTGATAGAACTAGTGAACCTCACGGACAAGGCCGCAGAGCAGTATAAGAACCTCTCCGGGGGCTTGCGGCAGCGCCTCGGCATCGCGATTGCGCTCGTGAACAACCCCGATGTGGTGTTCCTCGACGAACCGACGACAGGGCTCGACCCCCGGGCCAGGCGCGAGGTCTGGGAAGTCCTGCTGGGCCTGAAAAAGCAGGGGAAAACGATATTTCTCACCACGCATTACATGGAGGAAGCGGAGATTCTGGCCGACACGGTCGCCATCATCTCGAAGGGGATGATAATCGCCACGGGCTCTCCCGCAGAGCTCATAGAAAACAACGCGAAATACCTGGTCCTCACGCTACAGTCCGTCAATGCCAACGCCTTTGAGATCATCCGGAAGATGGGCTTCAAGCCGGTCCATGACAGCCACCAAGACCTCAAGGTCAGGATGGAGCATACGGAAGACATCCTGAAGACACTAAATGCCATTAAGGAAGCCGGGGGGGCGTTCCTCAGCCTGGACGTTCGCCGGCCCAACCTCGAAGAGGTCTTCCTTAAGCTCACCGGCGAGGCGCTCCACACAGGCCCGGCCGAGGGCAGGGAGGTGGGATGAATCTACGCGTCATTAACGCCAATCTCGTCGTGAAGCTCAAGACCTTCTATCGGGAGAGGACCGCGATGTTCTTCACGATTGCGTTCCCGATAATCCTGATTCTCGTGTTCGGCACCATTTTCCTGGACCGGGACAAATTGAGCTTGGACCTTTACGTGCA
>JBEKDQ010000092.1:0-8897 GCA_050014275.1 Desulfobaccales bacterium
GATGGATCATGCGGTCCAGGCGGTAAAGGGCCTCGCGGTGATCTTCCAGGAAGAGGAGATAGCCCCGCAGTTGCGGGGCAAACGGGGTTCCCAGCAGATGGCACAGGGTGGTAAGGTTGCCGCCCGCCAGCGGGCCTTCGGCCATTCCGGGGCAAAGGACCCTCAGATCCGCAAAGGTGGCCGCCCGGGGCCCCGGGGCCGTCAGCCAGTCGAACAGGCTTTGCCGGGCGCCCTCCGTCATCTCCCCCAGTTGGGCCACGGTGGGGCCGTGGAAGGTCACCAGACCCAGGCGGTGGTGCAGGTGCCAGAGGAGATTGGTAAGGTCGCTGAAGCCCACCAGGCGCTTGGGGACCGCCCCCAGGGAAGCCGGGTCCAGGTAGGGCAGGAGCTTCAGGGAGCCGTAGCCGCCCCGCACCCCCATGACCGCCTTGATTTCCGGGTCACACCAAAGCTCCTGGAAGCGCCGGGCCAACAGCCGGTCGGTCTCCCTTCCCGGGGCCCGGCTGGAGAAGACCTCCGGGCCGCACTTCACCCGAAAGCCCCAATCCCTCAGCACCCGCACCCCGGCCTCCCAGGCCTCCCGGGCCACGCAACTGGCCGGGGCCGCCAGGGCGATGGCTTCCCCGGGCGAGAGCGGCGGCGGCCAAATAAAGCTGGCCGGGGGCCGGGGGTCTCCCCCCTCCCCTCCCCTATCCTGGAAATCGGGCCCCATTCGCTTTCCTTAACACATTTTCCCAACAGTTGCTCATCAGCCACTGGCTCACCCGTAAATCATAAAAATGTAGCGCCGCCGCCCCCGGCGGCGCGGGAACTGGCTGCCAGAGGGTGCGTATGCCACATACTCAGGAACTTTTCAGGGCAATTTCCGGCAGAGATTTTAGATGGAGGGCGGCGGAGTGAAAATGAATAACCTTGCCGCCGCCAAAGGCCAAAAAGGTATTGGTGGGCAGTGCCCCCCCCTCCATCTGCATCCAAATTATCCTTAATGTTTTTAACGATTTTTTTTATTATAATAACCATAATAATATGAGTGTCGCCAGTTTTTTAGCTAACCTGGGGCGGCGCCTCCGGTCCCCGGCGGTCGCGGCGCCATTGGTCCTGGCCCTGATTTGGGTCCTGGCGTTGGTCTTTCGCCTCAGCGACCTGGCGGCCCGGGACCTGTGGACCGACGAGGCCTGGGTCGCCCTGGCGGCCTTGCAATCCTCCTCAGCCGCGGCCCTGGCCGCGGGCCATTCCACCCCGCCCTGGTACCTCCTGGGCGTCTGGGCCGCGGCCAGGCTCCTGGGAGGCCAGGAATGGGGCCTGCGGTTTCTATCCTTCGCCTTCGGGGTCGGCACCCTCCTGACCATCTGGCTGTTGGCCCGCAGACTTACCTCCCGGCCCGCCTCCTTACTGGCCCTGGCCATCGTCGCCGTCTCTCCCGTAATGGTTTACTACTCCAAGGAGTTGAAGCAGTATAGCGGCGATGCCTTCTTTGCGGTGCTGGTGTTTTATCTGGCGGAACGTCTTCGCTCCAGCCACGGCGGCCGCGGCTGGGCCGCCCTGGCCCTGACTGGGGTGCTGGGGCTGGGCTTTTCCCATCCCCTGCTCTTCATCCTGCCGGTGGCGGGGCTCATCCTTTGGCGCCAGCTACCCGCGGCCCGGACCCGCCTGGCCCTCCTGGGCGGCCTTTGGCTCCTGGCCTTCGGGGCCTATTATTTTCTGTTCTTCCGCCACGACGTGGACCCGGAGTTGGTGTCCTATTGGGTCAAGGACTATCCCGATCTCTCCGGCCCAGGTCAGTTTTTCCTCTGGCTGGGGCCCGCCCTGTACCGCTACTTCTGGTATTTCCTGGGAGAGTGGGGGGTGTTCTGGGGCCCGCCCCTGCTGGTGGCCGGGGCCTACGCCCTGTGGCGCACCGGCAGCGGCCGGGCGCTGGCCTACTGGGGCCTTCCCATCCTGCTGGCCCTGGGGGCCGCGGCGCTGCACCGCTACCCCTTTATGGGTAACTACGGCGGCAACCGGCTGATGCTGTTCACCGCGCCCCTGCTCTATCTGGTGCTGGCCGCCGGGGCCTGCCTGGTGCTCTCCTACCTGTGGCAAGGGTGGCGCCGCTGGCTGGCCGCGGGGTTGACCGCGGCCCTGATCATCTCACTTAACCCCTGGAAAAACTTCCGGGAAAATCTCCATCCTTTGATGAACCGGGAGGAGATCAGTCCCCTGGTAGCCCGTCTGCAGCAGGAACTTCAGCCCCGGGATGAGGTCTACGTCTACTACTTTGCCCAATGGCCGTTTGCCTATTATTACCGCGGGCACGAGGCGCGCCTCTACATCGGCAAGTCATGCATCGAGACCGGGCTGAAACCGGAGTCCCAGGGGCAGACGCCGACGCGGCTCTGGCTCATCGCCTCCCACATTTCCAACCTCCAGGACATGCGGGAATTCGCCGCCAAACTGCTGGGACCGGCATGGATGGAAAGCACCTGCTACCAGGCCGAAGGAGCGGTGCTCTTTTGCTTCCAGGGCGCCAATGAAACCAGGGTGGCGGCTAATCGCCGGCGGGCGGCGCCGGGGCCGCCTGAATCTGCTGCTGCAACTCCCGCAAGCGACAGGGCTTATAAATAATCCCCTGGACCCCAGCCTCCGCCAGCAAGCTATTTCCAGGGTGGACAGGAAACCGGAGGCCACCAGGACCGCCACCGCGGCATCCAGGGCCTGCAGTTCCCGAAAAAGTTGATAGCCATCCCCTCCGGCAACTGCTAATCCAGGATCACCTGCGGGTAATGGCCCTTAATTGCTAACCCCCGCCTTTAAGAGTCTCCCACCCGGATGCGCAGGTCCCGGACCTGGCCGGGCCCCAGGACCCTGGCCAGTTCCTCGAGGATTCTGGGTTTCAGGAATTGCAGTTCCTGGCCCCAGACGCCATCCGGCACTTCCACCCAGAGCTCCCGCCGCCGGAGGTCCACCAGGCGGGAGTGTTCCCTAATGGGGGCGGGCGCCGCCCTTTCCCAGACCTGGCGGATGCGCTGGCGCAACTCCAGGCCTTCCCGGTCCCCGGGCGAGAGCAAGTCCTGGAGCACGTTTTTGACGGCCAGCGGCCGGGACAATGGAGGGCGTTTTGTCATATATGCCGGTTATTTATGGGATAAGGGTTAGGGGGAAGGGGGAAATTTCATTTTTTCTTCGCGTCCTCCGCGTCTCTGCGGTGAATCTCGACTCTAATGTTCCGCTCCGCCTGTTTCACCGCGGAGGCGCAGAGAGCGCAGAGAAGAAAGTCCCCCGGCATTCCCCTCAAATCTATTTAATTCTCTGCCCGCTCTCGGGCCCGGGCGAAGCCGGGGGCGGCGTTTTCGATCACCGTTTCCGGAGCGCAAAAGGCCAGGCGGAAATGGCCCGGCCGGCCGAAGCCCCGGCCCGGCACCGCCAGGATGTTCTCCTCCTTCAGGAGGGCCACGAAGGCCAGGTCGTCGCCCCCCGGGGCCTTGGGGAAGAGATAAAAGGCCCCTTTGGGTCTGATAAATTCATAACCGGCCTGCTCCAGCACCTGGCAAAAAATCTCCCGGCGCCGGGCATAGGGCGCCATATCCACCCAAACTTCCGTCAGGGGGGCCACCACTCGCTGTATCAGGGCCGGGGCGTTGACAAACCCCAGGATGCGGTTGGCCAGCACCAGGCCGCCCGCCAGCTCCAGGCGCCCTGGGGTCCGGGGGCTCACCGCCGCATAGCCCAGCCGCTCCCCAGGGATGGAGAGATCCTTGGAAAAGGAGGTGGCCAGCAGGGTGTCGGGGTAGGCCGCGAAGACGCTGGGGACCTCAAGTCCATCGTAGACGATGCGGCGGTAAGGCTCATCCGCCACTAGATAGACCGGCCGGCCGTGGGTTGCCGCGTGCCGCCCCAGCAATTGACCCAGCTCCAGCAGGGCCGCGGCCTCATAGACCTGGCCGCTGGGATTGTTGGGGGAATTGATCATCACCGCCCGGGTCCCGGGGCTCAAGACCGCGGCCAGGCGGTTCAGGTCCAGTTGGAAGTTTGCATCGGTTTCCGCCACCCGGGCCACGCCACCGTGATTGTCGACGTAAGCCAGATATTCCACGAAATAGGGGGCAAAAACGATCACCTCATCCCCGGGGTCCAGGATGGTCTTGAGGATGACGTTGAGGGCCCCGGCGGCACCGCAGGTGAGGATCAGGTCATCGGCCCTGAAGTCCAGTTGATGGACCCTGCCCAGGTGGGCGGCCAGGGCCTGGCGGGTCTCCGGCAACCCGGCGTTGGGCGTATAGCCGTGGAGACCGGGGCGGGGGTCTTGCGCCGCCGCCACCAGTCCCTCTTTGAACCGGCGGGGCGGCTCCAGGTCGGGATTGCCCAGGGTGAAATCGAAGACCTTATCCGCCCCCAGCCGCGCCTGGAGCTCCCGGCCTTCTTCGAACATCCTCCGGATCCAGGAGGAGCTCTCCATCGCCGACTTGATGCGAGAGGCAATGCTCATGAGTGCCTGTTTCCGGTTTTTCGGTTTTCTGCTCTTCTCTGCGCTCTCTGCCCCCCGGCGGTGCAAAGATTCACCGCAGAGACGCGGAGGACGCGGAGAAAGTCCGAAAGGCGATTTTCGGTTTTCGATTCGAAAACCATCTGTTAAGCCTGTTCTTCCACCTGGTAGCCCGCTTCCTGGAGGGCCTGGAGCACCGCCTTGCCATGTTCCAGGTTCCGGGTCTCCAGATTCAGCTTCACCCGGGTATAGTCCAGGGGCAATTCCCGGGCCAGGCGGTCATGGAACAGGTGGAGGATATTGGCCCCGGTCCGCCCCAGGAGGGTGGTGAGGCGCCCCAGAGATCCGGGATAATCTTCCAAGGCCACCCGCAAGCTCAGGAGGCGGCGTTTATCCAGAAGCGCCCGGGTCAGCACCCGCTCCAGCAGGGGGATGTCGATATTGCCGCCGCTCACCAGCAGGACCACCCGCCGGCCCAGGGGGCGGGAGGCCAGTTGTCCCAAGAAGGCTGCGGTGGCCACGGCCCCGGCCCCTTCGGCCAGCACCTTTTTGCTTTCCAATAGCAGCAGCAAGGCATGGGCGATTTCCTGCTCCTCTACCAATACCAGCTCTTTCAGGTACTTGTCGAGCAAGGGATAGGGCCGGCTGCCGGTGAGGGGCACCCGGATGCCATCGGCCAGGGTGGGCAGGGCCGGCACCGCCACCGGGGCCCCGTGCAGGAAGGCCACCGCCAGGGAAGGCACCCGCACGGTCTGCGCCCCGATGATCCGGACCCCCGGTCGGGATTCGCTCAATGCCAGGGCGGCGCCCGCCGCCAGGCCGCCGCCCCCCACCGGCAGCACCACGGTGTCCACCTCCGGCAGGTCCTCCAGGATCTCCAGCCCCAGGGTCCCCTGGCCGGCCATCACTTCCGGGTCGTCATAGGGATGGATGAGGCTATAACCCGCGGCCTCCATGGCCCTGGCCTTCTCCAGGGACTGGGAGACGTCCTGGCCGGACAGGATGACCTCGGCCCCGTATCCCTGGGTGGCCATCTGTTTGGAGATGGAGGCCCCCTGGGGCATGACGATGGTGGCCGGGATTCCCAGATGGGCCGCCGCGAAGGCCACCCCCTGGCCATGGTTGCCCGCGGAGGCGGCCACCACCCTCCCACTTCCTTCGCCCCGCTCCTTCAGGAGGGAGAGGCGGTTCATTGCCCCCCGCAGCTTGAAGGAGCCGGTGGTCTGAAGATTCTCCAGCTTGAGATAAACCTCCCGGCCGCTTACCTGGCTCAAGGTGTGGGAATAAATCAGCGGGGTGTCCAGCACCACCCCTTTAATCCGCTCTCTGGCTGCTTTGATGTCTCGGAGGGTCATCTTCACATGTTTAGGTTTAGGAGAATCTTCTAGGGCAGCAGATGGTCCCGGAAGCTTAGAAACACGGAATTTTGACCGCCTTCGCAAAAACGGCGCTGGTTCATGCAACGGCCTGATCTCCTCAGGGGCCGTCGCAGCCATTGCCAGGGTCCGTTCTAGCGCCCTGTTTCGGAAATATCTTTAAAAATATTTACATGTTCTTGTAGCCGCAGGCTTTAGCCTGCGCTCATTTTATTAAGAATTTTCGCAAGCTTAAGCTTGCGGCTAAATATTTGCAGCCCTGTAGGGTACGCACTGCGCACCGATCAATTGTTGCTTCCTATAATCGAATGGTGCGCAGTGCGCATCCTACAGGAACTTTTATTCCCCTCCCCATGGAGGCTCCTCAAGGGAGGGGGAGTTTTGGGGCCAAGAGATATTAAAGATATTCCCGAGACACGATACTAGTTACTACTTTTCGGCTATAATGACAACACCTTAAAAGTGCGGGACGCAGATCATGGAAGTCATGGCGGCATTGCTAACCAGGTTCAAAGGCCGCTTCGCCGGGGAATTGGGCCTGGAGGTCTCCTCCGGCCCCGAGGCGCGGCAGCAGTGGTTTCTGGCGGCCATCTTCTACGGAGCCCGCATCTCCGGCCTCCTGGCCGCCCGTACCTTCCGGGTCTTCGCGGCGGCCGGGGTCACCTCACCCGAAGCCATCCTGGCCCGGGGCTGGGATGGACTGGTGGCTCTCCTGGACCAGGGCGGCTATACCCGCTATGACTTCAAGACGGCCACCAAGCTGCTCCAGGTGATGGGGTCTTTGCAAAGGCGCTATCAAGGCTCTCTGGAGCGCCTGCACGAGGTGGCGGCGGACTCTGCGGACCTGGAGCGGCGGATCATGGAACTGGCCCCGGGGATTGGCCCCGCCACGGTCAACATCTTTTTACGGGAACTGCGGGGGGTCTGGGTCAAGGCGGCGCCGCCTCTGAGCCCTTTAGCCCAGGCCGCCGCCGTAGAATCGGGGCTGGCCTCCCGGGGGCTCAGCCCCCGGGAGGCCATGGAGGAGCTTGGCCACCACTGGCAGGCCCAGGCGCTACCCGGCTATGACTTCGCCGACCTGGAAGCCGCCCTGGTGCGCCTGGGTCTGGAACTGCGCCGGGGAACCCAAAAAAAGGTGGAGGCAGGGGGTAAGGACAGATAGTGCGGTTAGTATAGGGGCGATAGTGGGCACAGGCTTCCAGCCTGTAATTGGATCGCCCAGGTTGGCTTCCCACCACCAGGAACCCCTTCTCTTCCCCAAATATCTCCAGGTTTTTTATAAAATTAGAGATTATTCAGTTAGGCACCGGCAAGGTTTTGGTGTCGTCAGCTCAGGTTGCCAGCCTGCAAAGCAGGAGCATCCCTACAACAGGGTTCCCAAGCAGTAATTCATGAGCTTTGGCTCACCCGAAATGATAAAAATTGGCAACTTTTCGGAACAGCCGTTCACGGGTCTTTGCCCCACCCGTAAATTATGAGAAGACCGGTGGGGCAGGCGTCTCGCCCGCCACTCAGTCCGCACAGGCGGGACGCCTGCGCCACCAATTCTTCACAACTTTTCAAGGTAGTCGCTCATGAGCCAATGGCTCACCCGTAAATTATGAAAATGTAGCGCCGCCGCCCCCGGCGGCGCAGGAACCGGTTGCCACAGGGTGGGTATCCCACTTACTCAGGAAGTTTTCGGAGCATAAATCTGGGGTGGGCACTGCCCACTATTAAAGGCGGCGGGCACGGAGGCCCGCCCCACTGATGCTCGCAAGGCCGAGCGGGAGTTTGGCAAAATAACGGCGTTGCCAAGGGGGAGCTTGACAGAAAAGACAGTCGCCACATATTCACAGACGGGATGCCTATGCTGCCGGAGCATGATTGACGAGGAATTGATTCTCTGGTTAGGTTGAAGTGACCGAACCACCTAAACTGGTAACTTAAGAGGGTCTTGCAAAAGTCAGGTTAAACCGCTTAAGGTCTTTTTTCCCCCCTCCCCACGGGGGGAGGGGGGCGTCACTATTGGATAATAACGTAACCACTTTCACCACCCCCTCCCGGTGTCGCCCCCTCAAGGGGGAGGGAACAAGGTCAATAACGTTGATTTCGCTATTGAATATGACTTCTGCAAGAGGCTCTTAAAAACTAAACTCAAAACTCGAAACTCGAAACTCGAAACTCAAAACTCGAAACTCGAAACTCGAAACTCAGAGGAACCCATGCCAAACTGCATCTTCTGCCGGATCGCCTCCGGCCAGGCCCCGGCGGCGCGGGTCCTGGAGACCCCCGGGGTCCTGGCCTTCCTGGATATCGCCCCGGTGCACTATGGGCACACCCTGGTCATTCCCAAGGAGCATTATCCCACCCTGCTGGAGCTGCCCGACGACCTCTGGAGGGAGATGGGGTTGGTGAGCCGCCGGGTGGCCCGGGCCCTGGGGACCGCCCTTGATGCCCAGGGCTTCAATATCGGCATGAATAATTTCGAAGCCGCCGGCCAGGCGGTCCTGCACGCCCACCTCCACGTCATCCCCCGCTATTTCGGTGACGGCTTGCAACTCTTTCCCCAAAAGAGCTATCGCCCCGGGGATCTGGAAAAGACTACGGCCCAGGTGCGCCAGGCCCTGACGGCAGGTTGACCGCGCGGGTTGGCCCCGGGCAGATTTTCCTGATTTCAGGTCAGCTCGCCCCGCCCGGCTTCGGCCCAGAGGCTTTCCTGCAGAAAAGCGGACTTTTCGGAGATGGGAATCTCTTGACCGTCGATGGAGGCCACCGGCATCAGGCCCAGGAGGGCGTTGGCCAGCCAGACGCCCTCGGCCTGGCGCACCCGGAGGGGGTCGGTGGGGATCGCTTCCAGAAATAGACCCTGGCGGGCCAGGGCCCGGGCCAGAGCCGCCAGGGTGACCCCGGGCAAGGCGCTAACCGCCGCCGGGGTGCAATGGACCCCGCAGCGAAGATAGACCAGGCTGGTGGCGGCGCCTTCGGACAGCAGGCCGTCGGCCTCCAGGATGAGGGCCTCCCTGGCCCCCCGTTCCAGGGCGTACTGCCGGGCCGTCAGGTAAAACAGGTAATTGAGG
>JBEKDQ010000093.1:0-8843 GCA_050014275.1 Desulfobaccales bacterium
TTGAATCCCCATAGCTAAAAACCGTACTGATTCCTCCCAAAATCCAGGCTTAATTCATGATGCCGATTATGAGAATGCGCTGCGCGATTCTCACAATCGCCTATTTCATAGCTGTCTCTCAGAGCCTGTTGGCATTCTCTTGTCGAACCTGCCATTGAAAAATCCAAAAATTTCTGGACGGGTAATATTGACCAGGGGGGGTAGGAGTCCCGTCCCGGGGTTTGCCTTCCGGGGGCGCGAATTCTCCAGGCGTGGGCGGTACCAGGGTTGGGCTGGGCAAAGAGGTTGGTCTCGTCCGACACTAGAAGAGAATTTTCCTTCATTTTGACCCCTCCAGGATAAGCTCGCGGGTGAGGCAGTGAACGAGGTCGGCGAGTTCGCGGAGGCGCTTGTCTTCTTCCTCTGTTGCCCAAGGGGAGACCAGGTTTCCGTGCATGACAGCGTGGCGAACTGAAGACCACGCGCGCTCGTTGTCCTTCTTCAAAGTGCCGCGCTGCACAAGATCCCGTAGATACCTACTAATGGTCCTCTCGTCGGCACGGGCGATTTCGGCCAGGATGCGGTCTCGGAGTCCCCCGTCGCCTTCCCAGCCTGCGACGGCGGTCTTGAGACTCTCGATGTCCTTCTCGGTGAAGTCGGACCTTTGTTCTGCAGGGCTCATTAGCATCTTGGCAAGCCCCTCTCCTGCACTGGCGAGGGTCAGGCATAGGACCCACCGCGATCCTTGCGTTGCCTGTATGATCTCCTCGTAGAAGCGTGTGATTCGGTGCGACTGGAAGTTCGGATGGCCTTTGTCGTCCCTGGCTTCCGAAATCAATGTGAGCAAGCTCGCATACAGCTCCCAGAACTCCGCGCTCGCGCTTAGAGGGTCTCTCCCGAGGAGCGACGCGATCCCCGAGTCCCTGAAACGGTGTGGCAATCGGCGTAGCGAAACCTGTGCGGTCCCGCCCCCGAAGTTGCGAGCAACAAGGCGAGGGGAGATGAGTTGCCCCAGCCGAACTCGGAGAGGCTCACTGAGCCAGTTTTCTGCATATGGGTGCTGGAGCTTGTCGGATGTCCTCGCCGTTACCCATAGCGACTCGTCGGAAGGCGTCTAGAAGAACTTAATCTCCGAATCGAGGACCTTGATGGTCTGTTGTCCAGGGGTGCGTCTTCGATGAATCTCCGCTTCATCGATGGAGGTGACGGTTACCTTCGCCTTGTCCATCGGGAGCCAGACCTTCGGATTAAAAATAAGCTCCACTCCGGAGTCGGTAGCGACCCGAGGCCCTGAAGCGTCTGTACTTAAAGAGTCGAGTCTTCCCGTCAACGGCCAGCCGATCTTTGGCATCCCCTTCAATTCAGGTCGGGTCCAGCCGCAAGCCCATTTGGTGCCCTGGTAGTCGGTCGCAAACAGGAGGAACTGATCGTGGATCTCATACGGATTCTCGCTTGCGCTGACGAGATGGCGGAACGCATCCCCATCATCAGCGGGGGCCGCGAACATCGTGAAGTCGATGGCGTTCGAGCTTCTGATGTCGATGTAGCCGGGGCCGACGAAGATAGGTGGATCGTGGCCGTGGCCGCTCAGGAGACGCATCTCCGCACATTCAATTGTGCTGGGGACGGCCGTAAGGCGACTTTCCCAGTAGTCGAGAGTCCTCATGCGTCGGCTCTCCGGTGGGTTAGGCTTGCAAACCTTCAATTTATATATATCAAAGCTCCTTATTTGATTACAAGATCACTGCTATCTTTCAATTCCTTCCAACCTGATGAAAATATTTTGATATTCCTAATCATAGATTTTTCTCAGAGCCTGGTGGCGCCTTTTGGTCGAACGGCGTCTTTAAAAAATCGAAAAAATCTACGGGCGGATCATAGTTGACAGGGGAGCGGGAGTCCCGGGCTCGGGGTTTGGTTTCCGGGGCCGGAAAATCCTATGGGGTGACAGGGTGGGGCCGGCCCGGAGCTACGGCTGCGGCCTGGACAGGGACAGGCTAAGGGCGCGGCCTCACCTCCCCCCTGCCGCCTTGAAGGTGAACCACGGTGAGCGCCCAGATAAAGGATCTGACCCGCCGGCAACAGCCGGTGCGGGCCCGCACCGGCCTGGTAAAAATCAGTTCCGGAGTGCACAGCCTGGAGGCCGCCATTGCCGGCAAATCGGTGGGGGAAGTTCGCCTGGCCCTGAAGGAGCCATTGAATATTGATCCCCGGGCCCTGCCCCCTGGTCAACAGCCGGGACGCCTCCGCCTCCCAGGTCCTCAAGGAGAGCGACCAGCTGGAGTTCGTCCGCCTGGCCGGAGAGAAAGGTGGAAGCCCCGGGGTCTGGCCCCGGTGGCGCCGGTAACTATGGCCAGCGGCACCCCCCCATTATCAAGCCGTTGATGGAAAAGCCGTGGGCCTGTTCTTGGTGGATATGGCGCGCCGAGATCACCAATTACCCCATCAGCCCAAAATTGGCTCCCCAACCCTGGAAAAGAAGGTTATGGTCACAGGGCTGAGGGCCTCCCCAGAGCCAGGGAAGCCATGATCATGCGTGGTCCAGGGGGTTTATGTAAGGATGCCTCTTAAAAGTCCAGAAATTGCCCCCTGAAGGCCATGTTACCTGGCCGGATTTTCCTGCGTGAAATTTTTCCCCTGGGTCCCATCACAGGGGGGTCTGCTGCTATTTTCCCCTGATCAAAGTCTGGAAAAAGTATTTTGGGAAAAATTTACAGATGGAGCTTATTAGACAGGGGGGGATATGGGAAGTTTTTAGAGCCGTGATAAGTTTCGGACTATAGCAGGTATACGTAACAAAGCCTGCACTGCTTCGCCTGCTCCACCTTTAAACCAGCGTGCTCCCGACGCCACCGATAGAAGGTCTGTTCAGCAATGCCCAGGGTTCGGCAAACCTGGCCCGCCGTCTCCCCCTGTGCCAGGGCCACCTCTGCTTCCCGCAACTTCCCAATGATCTGTGCCGGCGTATAACGCTTCCTGCTCATCTCCCTGCCTCCCTTCGATCCATTACTCTAACATAACTTGTGGATCAGTTTTTGGGGGACAGGTCACACTCACTCCAGCACTGAGACTTCTTTGCAAACTCCTAAGATATCCTCATTTGTAAAGGCCAGGCTTAGATCGGGAACCGGGGTGTCACCAGCAAGTTCATAATCGTTTATTGCCGGTCCGCGGAATCTGAGAACTATCAGTTCAAAGATTTTGCTGTCCAAATATCGAAAAACCTTTACGCCATACCCATTCCTGAAGCGGATTATAGCCTGGTGTCGTCCCCCCATAATTGAACGAACATCTTTGGAAGTAATACAATCGGCTATGGGAGCGAAGACCTCCACCGGGTCCGGCCAAAAAGGCGGCAATCCTGAAAGGACACAGTCCCGCAGGTTTATAGCATCCTCCAGATATTTCCCAGAGAAAGCCTCTTCAAGGCTCGGCATGGGGATCTTCGATGAAGACCAGTTTTGAATTCTAAGGGTTTCTGAGACCTTAGGCCCAGGCCCTTTGCCCATCAGGCCAGGGCTCATCCCCAGTTTACCCCCAGGCTTTAGGAAGGCCTGCCCCGCCTGTTCATGATCCCTTATTTCCAGGCCGTCACCGCCAGGCGGCGGCTCAGACTGCCGCGCTCCGGTTGGTTGGCGTCCCCTTCCGGCAGGGAAGCAATCCGCAGGCGGGAGAACCCCGCGGCAGTGAGGCACGCCGACAACTTTTCAGGACCATAAAGGCGTAACCGGTAGGTGTGGTCCCGCACCAGGCCCCGGGTCCGGGAGAGGACCAGTTCCCGGCAGACCAGATGCTCCGCGGTAATCCAGCGCCGCCGGCAGACCACCATTCCTTGGGGGGTTTCATGCCAGGACTGGGCCGGCAGCTGCCGCCGCACAAACTCCGGGTCCGCTATTTCCAGAAACAGCCTGCCGCCGGGCCGCAGTAAACGGCACGACTCCCTAAGGATCTCCAGGTCTTCCTCGCGGGTGGCGCCATAACCGAAGGAATTGGCCAGGCACAGAACCGCGTCGAACCTTTCCCCGGCCAGGGGAAGATTCCGGGCGTCACCGCGGATAAAGCGCACCGGCAGCCCCTGGCCCCTGGCCTGGTCCAGACCCAGAGAGAGCAGGGGTAGGGAAAAATCCAGCACCGACACCTTTTGGTAGCCCCGCCGGGCCAGCTCCAAGGCATGGCGCCCGTGACCGCCGCACAGGTCCAGGATAGCCTCCTGGGCTTTCAGCTCCAAGGCCTTGATGACGCCATCCACCTCCCGCCGGGTGAGCTCGCCGTTGAGCACACTCCGGGCATCCGTCTCCAGATAGACGTCGTCAAAGAGGGTACGCCACCAATCCGGCGCTACTGGCGGTATGTCCATGGCGACAGACCTGTAAGAGGGAGGTTAGGGGAGGGGGCAGGGGCGCTCACGAAAAAGCCCTGGCTTCCTCCCCCAGAACCTTGAAGTTGTCAAAATCCCGCGCCCCGGAAGTTGTAGAGGCCGTCGGAGACCATGAGCGCCGGGCTGCCCTCCCAGGGGGCCAGTCGGGCCAGGTCATTTTCTTCCGGGGTGATGGGGGCCACGTCCTCCAATTTTCCGGCCCGCCACAGCCGCTCCAGGCGCTGGGCGTCCTGCCAGAGGTTCGCTGCGTAGTACTCCAGGCCGGAGAGATGCTCACTCTTGAGCATCCGGGGTTTCAGGCTGGTGGGAATGGGCCCTAACAGATAACAAAAGCCCAGGTCCAGGCACCGCTGATGCACTTCCTCCTGAACTTCCAGAAAGACCTCTGGGGGCAGATTCTCCAGGGCCCGGTTGAAAAGGTCGTCGGCCGCCTGCAGGGTGAGGTCCCCCCGGAGCAGGGCTAAGGACTGGGTGCCGCCGCCGGAGCCCACATTGGTGGGAATGCCGCCGAAGCGTCCCAGGAAACCGATGGGGCCCGCGTCGGTGATGAAACAACGGAAATCTGTCTGCCGCGACTCAATATTGATCTTTCTTCCCGTGTGGTCGGGTATGGGATAATGCTCCTGCCAGGATTCCAGGGGCACCAGGGATTGCAGAATGTAGCCCCCATGCTTAAGGGCCGTCTGGATGGCGTCGTCGGCGTCCGGGGTGTTCAGGCCCACGAAGATGCCCTGGCCGGAATACCCCTGGGAGGGCTTGAGAATCAGGGCGGGAAAATGACGGCGGGTCCAGGCCACCAGGTCCGGGATGTCTTCTCCCTCCGGTCCGGTGGTGCGCCGAGGATGAAAAACGCGGGTCCAGGGGGTGCGGCGCACGGTGGAGGCCGACATCAAGTCACGGTAGGACCCGGTAATGGCCTCGAACACCCCTTTGACGCCCACGGGTTCCATGCCCCGGGGATTGACCACCAGTTGCTGGCGGACGGCCGTGAGCACCGGGGAAATGTCGATCTTTTGGCCCATCTTTAGAAGCGTGTCGTTGTTGAAGTCCGCGTAGAACAGGCTCACTGGGTGGCCCCGGAGGAGGACCCGGTCACCAGAAAGCTCCAGATGCTCCGGCGCAGCCAGGGCCGCCTCCACTCCGTCTAAAGAGTTTAGATAGTCCACGAAGCGGCGGTTTTCCACCACCTGGTCCAGGGTGTCAATCTCCGCCAGCAGCGCCAGGAAGGGGGGCGATTGGCCGTGGCGCCGGCGGTGGGCCCTGAGGAGCATCGCCGCGAACCTGGGCGCCGGATGGAAATAAGGGGAGTCGAAGTCCAGGTCAAATGGGAGGCACAGATGCTCCTTGAGCCGCGCCCAGGCTAATAGGCCCAGCTCCTGGGCCATCTCCTGGTAATACCAGCCCCCGGGGCTCCCCAGATTCCATTCGCAGTGAAAGCCGGGGATTTTTTCTTCCAGATCTTTAGTCGTTATGAAGAACCATTCTTGCCGGTTGAAATGTTGAGAGTTCTGCAAGACCGGTTGTGTCATCCTGAGCGAAGTGAAGGATCTTGTATTTATGAGATTCTTCGGTCGCGGCTCTTCCTCAGCATGACAACAAAAACCACATTTCCAGAGGTCCCAAAAGATTTTCAGCCTGCCGCAGGCATCTTTAGGTTTGGCAATAGTTTCTAATTACCTCAGTGACCTGCGGCTTGCAACCTATTTTCCACCAGGGGAAAGGGGATCTGCCCCCCGGAGAGGAGAATCTCGTGGAACCGGGCCAGGCCCAGGCGGGGGGCGAAGCGCTCCCGTAGCCGCAAAATCTCCTTCAGACCCAGGGTATAGCAGAGCTGGTAACCGGGGTTCACGGCCAGGTGCAGGATCCGGCGACGCATGGTCGCCTCGGGGTAGCTGGCCTGGCGCAGGCATTGCCGACCCTGCTCCAGCGACCAGGCGCCCCGTTGCAGCTCCAGGTCCGCCAAACCCCGGAGAGCCCGCCAAAAGCGGCGCTGCCAGCCCACCAGATGGTCCCGGGGATCATCCAGGTAACCCTCACTCAGGAGCAGGGTCTCGGCATAGCAAGACCAACCCTCGTAGTAGAGGGGAGACTCATAACTCCGGCGTATGGGCGAGGCCAGGGTGAGACGGAGGGCGTCCAAGAAATGGTGCCCGGGCACAGTCTCGTGGGCGCTCAAAAAGCGGTGGTGTTGCCAGTGGTGGCTCCGGTCTTCCACCATCGGGGTGATATAGAAATAGCCAGGTTTCTCCTCCGGCCCCCCCCAGGGGGCCGCATAAGAGGCGGAAGATCGAAGCGTCTGCAGAAACACCGGGGTTTGGGCCACCACCACCGAGCCTTGGGGGGGAGGCAACACCGGGGAGTGCTGCCAGAAGCGCCATAGCCTTGACACTTCCTGGCCATACAGAGTGAGCTGGTCCGTCTCCGCTGCCGGCGGCGCCATGGCTTTTAGAGCCTCGGGCCAACTAAGGCCGGGGCCCAGCTTGGCGGCCCAATGGGCCAGGGCCTCCCGGCTGGCCTGAATCTCTTCCTCCAGGAGTTCCCTGGCTCTCTGAAGGCCCCCGGTCCACCCCCAGCTCTCTTCCAGGATGGCCGCCAGACCCGCGTCGCCCCGGGCGAAGTCCCTGGATGGCGGCAAGGCCGCCACCTGCTCCCGGAACTGCTCCAGGGTCCGGGAGACTTCTTGGAGGAGAAGAGCAAAAGTCCGGTGGGGAAACCGGGTCCGCAGAAAGTCGGGCACCACCCGGCGGAAGAACCGGGCGGCGTCGGCAAAGGCCCCGGTGGCGAGAAGATGCCCGGGGCGGCTCAACTGCCGGACCTGGGTGCGGCCCCAGGTGAAGAGGCGCCCGGTTTGGGCCAGGAGTTCCGCCAGTTCTTCCCGCGACCCAGGCTCCGCCATGGTTGCCGGGGTCAGCAGAGGGGCCCAGGCCAAGGAGGCCGTCTTCAGATAGAGAAAAGGGTCGTATTCCCAGGGACCCCCGGGGCTGAGCTCTCGCAGCACGCTCTTCAGGGACTGTCGGAGCACCGCGGCGTCGGCCGCGTCCTCCGGCTTCTCGGCAAGGGGGACATTTTCCAGCCGGGATAACCAGGCCCTCACCCGGTTGGCGGCGTCGATGAGGGCCGGAGCCTCCAGGCGGGCCAGCTGGAACCGGTGCTTCCAAGCTTGAGTGAGCCGCAGAAAAAAGATGAACTCGTCGTGCAGACAGAGGGTGGGAAATTGTCGGGACAGGAAAGAAAAGTATTCCTGCCCCAAGGCCGCGATGGAAACCTCTCCGAGTTTTCCCCCGGGTGCGGAGGCTTCCGGGCCGGGCCGTGGTGGTCCTGGGTTGCCCACTGGTGAGGACCGGTTACGGGGAGGAAGCCGGGGCCGCCTCTTTTACCGGGATGAAGAGGTTATCCCTGCCCTGCCGCCGGGTGACCAGTTTATCTTTGGTAATGGCCATGATTCACCTCTTCCGGCTTGGTTAGTCCTTCTGGAACCAAATGATAACTGTCTGGGAATATACCAGATTTAGCTGAAAAAGATAGCTGCAACGGGGCTACTCACCTAACTTGAATGGGTCATATCTCGGCACCTGCCTCAGACTATTTTATGCTATATGTATTTCTATAACAGCCAGCAACACAGGTTTCAGAAGATGCTTGCCGACCTCCAGGGCCAAATCGAAAGAATCACCTATACCAATGAAGAGAATGGCTATACCATCGCCAAGGTCAAGGTGTATGGCCGCCGGGATCTGGTGACCGTTGTGGGGAACTTTATGGCCCCGATGCCTGGAGAAGTTTTAAAGATGCAGGGGGAATGGGCCAATCATCCCCAATATGGTGAGCAATTCCGGGTGGTGCACTACAAATCCCTGGTGCCAGCCTCAGTTTCCGGTATTGAAAAATACCTGGGTTCCGGTCTTATCAAGGGCATCGGGCCTGTCATGGCCAAGCGGATCGTCAAAAAATTCGAGAAAGAGACCCTCGACATCATAGAACAGGAGGTTGAAAAGCTCACTGAAGTCGATGGAATTGGCAGAAAACGGATTGGGATGATCAAAAAAGCCTGGGCCGATCAGAAGGAGATCCGCCAGGTAATGATCTTCCTCCAGTCCCATGGGGTCAGTTCCGCTTATGCCACCAAGATTTTCAAGACCTACGGCAACGAGTCCATCGAGGTGGTTCAAGAGAATCCTTACCGCCTGGCCACGGATATTTTTGGCATCGGGTTTCTCACCGCAGATAAAATTGCCGAAAAGTTGGGGTTTGCCCAAGACTCCGAACTCCGGGCGGAAGCAGGCATCCTCTATGTCCTCCATCAACTTGCCGATGAAGGCCATGTCTATTATCCTTTCCAACCCCTCGTAAATAAGTGCCAGGAGATCTTGGAGGTTGACCAGGAGATCCTGTCAAAGGCTTTAATCTCTTTAAATGCAGAGAAAAAGATAGTCATCGATGACCTTCAGGAGAAGGAATTTAAGGCTGATTACCAGGCGGTTTACCT
>JBEKDQ010000094.1:0-8718 GCA_050014275.1 Desulfobaccales bacterium
TGCATCCGGGCGGTCAACCCCCACCTGGACTGGCCCCGGGAGCAGACGGTGGGGATCGGGGTCCAATTGAGCCACCTGGCCGCCACCCCGCCGGGACTGACGGTGACCGTCCGGGGCCGGCTGGAAAGGGTGGAGGGGCGTAAACTCACCTTTTTCCTGGAGGCCGATGACGAAGTGGACCTGATCTCCGAGGGCTATCACGAAAGGTTCGTCATCGACGCCTCGAAATTCAAAGCCAAGGCCGAGGCCAAGGCCAAGGCCAAGGCCGAGAGGAAGCGGGCTTAAGCAGTGGGGCGGCCTGAGCTGACCTTTCTCAGGATGGGTTTCGCCTACGGGCTGGAGCAAGGCCAGCCCCCAGGGGCGGCGGGTTTTTTGGCAAAGGCCGTATAGCTCTGCGCGGGCACACCAGAACGGGCCGGGGGATCCTCCCCGGCCCGCTTAATCTGTAATCCCTTTTCCCCTCATGACTCCCTTCCTTGAGGTTGCAAAGCGGGGGGTTGCCGAAGGATCGGCATCGAAGCTGACAAGTCCAATTACGAAAATTTGGCATAGAGAATCAAAAGGAAATTTATCGGGGCTAAACTCGGTAGGAGTGCTCCGAAAATCGTCTCCTTTGGTGACACAGGTTTTAAACCTGTGCTACAGCGCTAAACTTTTAAGAGTGCTCCGAAAATCGTCTCGTGCCCGCACTGGCGAGTCTGCCGCGTAATCTCGAGTAAGGAAATTCTCCCTCAAAAATTAGGGAATCCCCGGTTTACAAAGCGGCAGAAAACCACGAAGCTATGGGCAACCCTTTTTCGACTGCGGGACCCAAGCGGCCGCAAAATAATCCCGGTTAATACCTGGCAAAACCTTTGCCGCCGCTATTCCCGGCCAACCCTAGGAAAGGAGGCATGGATGCGATACTCGGTCGAAGAGTTATCGTCCCCTAACCCTGGAATGGAGTTGCTTTATACCCCCAGCCGCCCGGATGGCGCCACCCCCTACCTGGATATCCTGCCGTCCGTCCTGGTCGTCGAGGACGATGACCAATGCCGCAGGGTTCTCCTGAACTATCTGGAGCTAATCCGCTGTGCCTGCAAGGGCGCCGCCAATGCTTCCGAAGCCCTGGAAATCCTGGCTCAGGAGCGGATCGATCTGGTAGTCAGCGACATTAAAGTGGAAGGCATGGATGGGGTGGAGTTGATGCAAGAGGCTCACCAGACTTATCCCCAGGTGCCCTTCATTATCATGACCGATTGTGCCCCGGAATATTCCTACCATGCCATTATTAATGCCGGGGCCAGCGACTTCATAGCCAAGCCCATCTCCCTGGGGGAATTGAAAGCTAAGATTTGGCGGATTCAGAAAGAAAAGGACATTCTGCGGCAACTTCAACATAGCCTGGCCAGGCTCAAAAACCTCATTGAGAACACAGTGGGGGCCCTGGCCTCCACCCTGGAACAGAGAAATCCATATACCGCCGGGCGCCCGAATCGCGTCGGCGACCTGGCCTGCGCCATCGCCAGGGAAATGGGGCTCCCGGAAGAACGAATCGAGGTCCTGCGCCTGGCCGCCTTCGTCCACGATATCGGCAAGATGGTGATTCCCGCCGACAATCTGACCAACCCGGGAGGATTGACCGCCATCGAAATGATCCTGATTAAGGTTCATTGTCAGGCATTTTTTGAGATCTTGAATACCGTCAAATTTCCCAAGCCCCTCGCCGAAATGGTCTTCCAGCACCAGAAAAATGTTAACGATTCGGGGTATCCCCTGAGGCGTAAGGAGCCCATGATGATCTTGGAGGCCAGGATCCTGGCGGTGGCCGAGGTAGTGGAAGCCATGAGGTCCCAGCGGCCTTACCGGCCAGCCCTGGAATTAAGCGCCGCCCTGGAAGAAATCTCCAAGAATCGAGGCGTGCTCTATGATGGCGAGGCGGTGGATGCCTGCCTGAGGCTATGCCACGAAAAAGGATTTACCTTCGGAAGCTCATAAAGTGGGGCAGGCGTCCCGCCTGCCATCCTTTCTGACAGTTTCTCCGGCTCCACTCTTATAGGAGTTCAAAGTTCAAGGTTAAACTGAAAACCGAAAACCTCTCACCCGGGATGGCACTCCCAGCCGAGAGCATAATTCCGCCCGGCGATGCCTGTTTTTCCCCGTGACGGTTGGGTCATAGTTTCCAGGATCTTGACGGTGAAGGCGACGTTTTCCACCGCCATGCCTTGCCGCAACTGCCATCCGGAGTTTTCATGCGGCTATCCCCCCACGCCGCGCCTGCCCTATACATGCGCCAGCGCTTTCCCTCTATCTTACCATTGCCGGGCGGTGTTGGCCTGGAAGTCATAGGCTTCCCGGCACGGTAACATCATTGCTTATCATTATCAGTCGGCGCGATTCGGGTCATCATGCTGGAAATTAGATCTGGGCTGATCTTCTCTGGCGTCTAAAACGGTGGAGAGGTTTCGGGGAAGTTTTATGATATCATGCTCCTCATGAGTGAGGTACTTTAGCAAAGACAACTGTTGTGAAGTTCGAAAAATAGTTCAAATCACCTAAGTTAAGGCAGCCAGCGCCTGGTTGCCGCCGATTAGCGCTTGGTGAGGAGATTTACAGCTATGCGGGCTTTGTTGGTATGTCCCGAATTTCCCCTTTCCTTTTGGAGTTTCCGGAAATCTTGCCGGCTCCAGGGTAACAAAACTGTTAATCCACCGTTGGGTTTGCTTACGGTGGCCGCCTTGCTGCCCGCGGAATGGGAACTGCGTCTGGCCGATCTCAACAGCAGAAGCCTGACGGAGGAAGATTGGCAATGGGCCGATCTGCTTTTGATATCGGCCATGTACATTCAAAGAACGGGCTTGTTGGCCCTGGTGAGAGAAGCCAAGCGCCGCGGCAAAACCGTCGTAGCCGGAGGACCCCATCCCACTTCCCTCCCCGAGGCCGTCCTGGAGGCGGGATGTGATTTTGTGGTGCGGGGCGAGGGCGAGAATACGATTCCTTTGCTGCTGGAGGCGATAAGACACGGAAAGATCGGGATAATCGAAAACGGAGGGAAGCCGGACCTGACGAACTCGCCGATTCCGCGGTTTGATCTGTTGCAACTGAAAGATTACGTCACCTTTACGATTCAAACTTCCCGGGGATGCCCGTTTGACTGCGAATTTTGCGATGTGGTGAACCTTTTCGGACGCACACCCCGTTACAAGACCCCGAAGCAGGTCATCGCCGAATTGGAGACCCTCCACCGGCTAGGGGCCAGGGGATCCGTGTTCATTTGCGATGACAACTTCATCGGCAGTAAGAAGCACGCCAAGGCCTTCCTGCAAGAACTCATCCCGTGGTTGAGGAGCCGGGGCGAACCTTTCAGGTTCTTGACGCAGGCCTCGGTGAATCTGGGGCAGGATCCGGAAATGATTGACCTCATGACCGCGGCCAACCTGAGGGAAGTTTTTATCGGGATCGAGTCTCCGGATGAGAATGTATTGCAGACCAGCCACAAATATCACAACATCAAGAACCCCCTCCTAGAATCGCTGTACACCCTCAAGAAAAATGGCATGGAAGTTATTGGCAGTTTCATCATCGGTCTGGACGGGGAAACGAAAGGGGCCGGCGAACGCATCTGCGCCTTTATAGAACAGACTGATATACCCGTGGCCATGCTTGGGGTCCTGCAGGCCTCACCGCATACCAGCCTGTGGCATCGCTTGGAGAGAGAAGGACGCCTGCGCCGGGATGTGGGAGATAACGCGGGGACCTTCTCAGCCTTGAACTACGAACCTGATCGACCGGAAGCCGAGATCATGGAGGAATACATCGAGGCCTGGGACTACCTGTATGAACCATCCCGTTACCTGGCCAGGGCCTACCGCTATTATCTGGCCATGCGGCCGGTTCGCCGGGCACAGGCGGTTGGCGCAGGGGGCACCTTGCCAAAGGACCGCATCCCCGACCAGGGACTGACTTGGCGCCGGATATTAATCGGAATCAAGGCGTTTTTCAAAGTCCTCTGGTGGCAAGGCGTCCGCCCGTCATACCGGCGTCAGGTCTGGACCCAGTTGCTCGGCATGTGGAGACAAAACCCGACACGATTCAAGCAATATTTCGTGACCTGCGTCGAGGGAGAGGACCTTTTCGACGTGAGAAAGATAGTGCGGGATAAGGCCACGGCCATCATCCAGGAGCGGCAGCTAGAGGTTCCCGCGGCGCTCCGGGGCAGGCTAGCGGAAGCCCCCTTGGAACCCTCTTCCTCCAGCGCTGCTATCCAGGAAAAATGATAGTGAATGCCTGGGCCAGGTTAAGCTGCTTTTTCAACCCTGCTAATCTTTTTCATTATCGATGCGGTCGAAAGACGATTTTTTGCTAAAACTTTCGAGAAACAGTTTCTCTTCTACTTTCTGGAGCCGGCCTTGCGCGGCTTCTATTTTTTCCACCACCTCCGAGAGTTCCATTAGTTTAGCGTTTAACTCTTTTAGTTTGGTTTTTGCTTTCAGGAGTTCCTCCTTTGCTTGTGCTATTTCCTTTTTGGCTTCCTGTTCGTTCATTTCACTCTCCTTTGATCCGGCGCCGTAGGCTGCCGCGATCTGTTCGGCTGTTCTCCTGGCACTAATAGTCGAAGTGAGTCTGATAACCAGGCAACGCGCAGTTGCGCCAGCGAGTGGTCAATTCTGCGTTTGACTGCGCACCATGGGTATGCTCACCTCGACATAGTGTTCCTGATGATCGTCAACCAGGGGGATAGTCTTATCGTGTTGGTCGACGCCATCAACTGTCACACGCGTCTCGCCATTCTCGGCCGGCGGGCGCTGGACGGCGATGTGGTAGACCGTCTCCCGATACCGGTAGTGCATCTTGAAGCCCGGCCAATCCGGCGGGAGACACGGAGTGAACCGCAGCTTGTCCACCTCCAGGCTCAGTCCCAGGAGTGATTCCACGATAAGCCGGTACATCCAGCCGGCAGACCCCGTGTACCACGTCCAGCCACCGCGGCCAGTATGAGGCGAGAGCGCATAGACGTCGGCCGCAACGACGTAGGGTTCTACTTTGTAGACCGCGATCCCCTCGGGAGATCTGGCATGGTTCACCGGGTTGATCATTGCCAGTAGCTCCCAGGCGCGCGCCCGGTCGCCCAAGGCCGCGAAGGCCATCACCACCCAGATGGCGGCGTGGGTGTATTGCCCGCCGTTCTCTCTCACCCCGGGGACGTACCCTTTGATGTAGCCTGGATTCAAATCCGACTTGTCAAACGGCGGAGCCAGGAGCTGGATGAGCGCCTGCTCCCGGCGAACGAGGCGCTGATCCACTGCTTCCATGGCCAGGCGCGCACGCGCCGCATCTCCCGCACCGGATAGAACGGACCAGCTCTGCGAAATCGAATCGATCCGGCACTCGGGGTTGCGCGCCGATCCCAGAGGTGAACCGTCGTCGAAGTAGGCGCGGAGATACCACTCGCCATCCCAGCCGTGCTTCTCGATATTGCGGCGCAGCCCGGCCGCCTCCCTGGCGCAACGCTCGGCGAAGGACACATCACCATGCGTACGGGCCACCTCGGTGAACCGCCTGAGCACTTCATAAAGGAAAAAGCCCAACCAGACGCTTTCCCCTTTGCCGTGTTCGCCCACCAGGTTCATGCCGTCGTTCCAGTCGCCGGAGCCCATGAAGGGTAAGCCGTGCTCACCAAACCTGAGGCCCCGAAGGATGGCTCGCACACAGTGGTCATACAAACTGGCCGCTTCTTGAGAGCGATTGGGCAAATCGTAATATGAGTCCTCCTCCGCGTTTACCGGACGGCCCTGAATGAAGTGGATATTCTCATCCAACACGCCGGTGTCCCCGGTGTTCAGGACGTAGCCGCACGTCGCCAGCGGCAGCCAGAGGTAATCATCGGAGCAATGGGTACGTACGCCCCGGCCCAAGGGGGGGTGCCACCAATGCTGGACATCTCCTTCCGGGAACTGGCGGGAGGCACAAAGGAGCAGGTGCTCGCGCACCAGATGTGGCTCAGCGTAGATCAACGCCATCACGTCCTGCAATTGATCGCGGAAACCGAAGGCGCCCCCCGACTGGTAGTAGCCGCTGCGCCCCCAAAGGCGGGACGCCAGGGTCTGGTATAAAAGCCAGCCGTTCGCGAGCACGTTGAGGGACTGGTCGGGTGTTTCCACTTGCACGGCGCCGAGGGTATGATTCCAGTAATGCCACACCGCATCGAGGGCGCCACGCGCCTCCGTTGAGCCTCGAAAGCGCTGCACGAGGTCCCTGGCGTCATCGACGTCCCGCCCTACGCCGAGCGTGAAAACGACCTCACGCTCCTGCCCGTGGGCCAACTCGAAAGGAACCTGAAGCGCGGCACAGGGGTCCAAACCTGCTCCCACCTTTCCAGAAAGCCGCAACCGGGACATAGCGGCAGGACTGCGCAGCGTGCCGTTACGTCCCAGGAATTCAGTCCGGTCGCCGCTTAAGGTCCGAATCGCAGCGTCCACCTTGAAGAAGGCGACTCGATCGGTGAACTCCGTGTTATAGGGGTTGCGCCCCAAGAGCGCGCCGCTATTCGGGTCAACTTCAGTGAAAACGTGCATGGCGAATTTCGACCGCTGATCTCCCATAACCCATTCTACGTAGCCCGTGGCGGAGAGCCGGCGCGACCGGCCTGACCCGTTCCGCACTTTGAGCACCATGAACTTGATCGGTGCATCCCGGGCCACGTAAACCCACACCTCTGAGCTAATGCCGTCCTCGGTGTGCTCGAAAACGCTGTAGCCGAATCCGTGGCGGCTGACGTAAGGCAGCGCGCTACGGCTGGGCAGCGGCATGGGAGACCAGAAGTGGCCGGTCTCTTCGTCACGGAGGTAAAAGGCTTCTCCGCTCGAATCGCTCACGGGATCGTTCCCCCAGGGAGTGAGGCGGAACTCGTGGGCATTCTCGCTCCAGGTGTAGGCCATGCCGCTCTCTGAGATGACGGTTCCAAAGTGCGGGTTGGCCAGCACATTTACCCAGGGGGCCGGAGTCACCTGCTGGTCAGTGGTTATCATGACATATTCGCGTCCGTCAGGGGTGAATCCGCCCAGCCCGTTGAAAAACATCAGATCGCCGCGGGACAACTCGGCCGTCCCCGGGGGTTCGGCGCGGTGGGTTCGGGTCGGCGTCAGGGGCGGTACTGTCACTTCCAGCTGGCCCCGACGGTTGAGCTGCTCCTCCAGCGCTCCCCGGCTATCGGTGATGATGGCGCGAGCCACCGTTTGGAACAGAATGCGGTCCTCCTCCGATATCTGGTCCCCAGGTCTTACGAAAATGCCGCCTGGCCGATCTATCTCGCTGGCTTCGACCCCGGCGGCAATTAGTCCCATGATCTGGTCATGCAGAAGTTGCCGGTAGCCGGCGTGATCTTCGTTCCAGATCACCAGGTCCACCGCCAGTCCTCTTAAGCGCCAATACGCATGGGCCTGGATGAGTTGGCGCACCAGATCGATATTGGCCGGATCTTCAATCTGCAGCAGCACAATGGGTATATCGCCGGAGATGGAGTAGCCCCAAAGACCGGATTGCCCGCGGCGGTTCTTGATGAGGACGCTCGGGTCGGCTCGCAGCGAAGTATTGGCGTAGATTATAGAGCCGGCAAGGCGACAGTAGAACTGCGCTTCGGATTCTGTGGCATTGATCTGCCGCAGGGCCACCTGGCTATGCGTCCAGGCCAGATCAAAGACGCGGTCCGCCAGACGCCGATCCTGGTATTTCTCCACCAGGCCCAGGCACGCCTCGCGGGTTTCGCCGATACCGGAGACAATATTGACCGTTACCGCTTTTTCCGGATCGAGCGCTAACCGATACCGGATGGCGACAATCGGATCCAGCACTGGGCCCTCGCGGCCCGAGAGCGCCGCTGGACCGCGCATCGCCTGTGGATCGGCGACGGTCCTGCCGCGGCCGATGAACTGCATGCGGTCAGTCTCATAAGAGACTTCTCCGATGTCCGCCCCGTGCACCGCCATCAGGTGAAACATCCATGGCGACTGCTCGTCGCGCGAGCGGGGCCGGCGAGTGCAGAGGATCGCCTGCCGCTGGCGGATGATCTCGGTCTGAACAAAGAGATTGCTGAACGCCTGATGCAGTGCGTCCGCGGCAGGCGGCGCCAGGACTACTTCCGCGTAACTCGTGACGTCGATCTCTCTCGGTGTCCGATCGCGATTGGTAATGGTGATTCTGCGCGCCTCGATGTCATCCTCGGGCGAAACCGCGATCTCCGTATATGCGTCAAAGCCTTGTTGGCGGCAGCGGAACTCGGCTCGCCCTTCCGTGAAAATCGCCTCAAAATTCTCAGATCGCTTGAGGGTTGGCTGATATGCGGTGGACCAGAACTCCCCGCTCGTCACGTCGCGGAGGTAACAGAAGGTGCCCCAGTTGTCGCAGGTACTGTCTTCGCGCCAGCGGGTGACGGCGAGGTCCTTCCAGTGACTGTAACCGCCGCCCGCGTTGGTGATCATCACATGATATCTGCCGTTCGACAACAACTGCACTTCTGGTATCGGCGTATCGGGGCTGTTGAAAACTCGTACCGGTGTCTCCGGAACGCTGGAAGTCGGTTGTGATCCGGTGATCTCGTCGGCGGGCACATAGAACGCCGTGGCTTTGGGGATGCGCTCCTGGAGCAACAACATGGTCGCCTGGAACAAAGGGTCCGACTCGAATCGCTTCTGCATCGGCCGGTCCAGGAGCAGATAGGCCAGGGAGAGGAAGATCATGCCC
>JBEKDQ010000095.1:0-8640 GCA_050014275.1 Desulfobaccales bacterium
AAAGGCAGGTGGGATGAAACTGGACGAACTCCATGTTGCCGATCCGGGCCCCGGCCCGGTAGGCCATGGCTACCCCGTCGCCAGTGGCGATGTCGGGATTGCTGGTGTAGAGATAGACCTTGCCGGCGCCGCCGGTGGCCAGGAGGGTGATGCGGGCCAGAAAGGTATCCACCTGGCCGCTCCCCTTATTGAGGACATAGGCCCCCAGGCAGGTTCTCTCCGCCTCGGTCACCTCCCGCCCCTGGCGCACCACCCGCGACAGGGTGATGAGATTGACTCCCATGTGGTTTTCGAAGACCCGGATGCGGGGATGGGCCAGGACCTTCTCCGCCAGGATGCGCTCCACTTCTGCGCCGGTCATGTCCTGGGCGTGGATGACCCGCCGCCGGGAGTGGCCCCCTTCCCGGCCCAAGTCATAGCGGTTGTCCTTGCCGGTGTCGAAGTGGGCCCCCAGGTCGATCAGTTCCCGGATGCGCGCCGGCCCCTGGCGCACCACCAGCTCCACGATGTCCCGATGCGACAGGCCTTCCCCCACGGTGAGGGTGTCTTGAATGTGATATTCGAACCGGTCATCCGGTCCCAACACCGCGGCAATGCCCCCCTGGGCCTTGCTGGTAGAGGTTTCCTTCAACCCCTGTTTGGTCACCAGATTGACCTGGGCGAAATCCGCCACCTTCAGGGCATAACTGAGACCCGCCAGCCCAGAACCGATTACCAGTACGTCCGAAAGTTGATCCAAATTCGGTCCCTTTGTCGGAAGCTCTCCGCTAAAGCTCACCAATCCAAGAGTCGCGCCAGGTTTTTCCCGAGAATCATCTCCCGCCAATCCTCCGGTAGGTCGGCCTCCTCCATCTCTTTCAGGTAGCGGCTGGGGGGCAGCAGGGGATAATCGCTGCCGAAGATGATCTTTTCCGGGCCCACCATCTCCGCCACCACGCGGTAAATCACCGGCCGGTAAATAAAAGGGGAGGCGGCGGTATCGAAGTAGACGTTTCTGAAGGCCTCGGGAGCCTCTTTTTTCAGGAGCCCATAGAACGGCAGCCGCCCGCCCCAGTGGGCCAGGATCCAGGTGGTTTCCGGAAAGGCCTTGATGACCTGGTAGAAGGCCGCCAGGGGCGTCAGCGACCGGCCCGGGTATTCCGACCCGGCCCGGTCGGTGGCGTGGATCATCAGGGGCGCCCGATAATGGCGGCAGAGCTCGGCCACCGGGGCCAGGAAGTCCCTCAGGTCCCGGCTGTGATCCTGCAGATAAAAGGCTAATTCCCCGATGCCCCGGGCGCCGGCGGCCAGGCAGCGCTCCAACTCCCGCAGCGCCCCGGGTATGGCCGGGTGCGCCGCGCAGAAGCCCAAGAGTTTGCGGGGCCAGCGGCGCTGGGCTTCCAGGATCACTTCATTGTGCCGCCGCCAGAGGCGTTCCTGGCGCCAGGGGAACCCCAGGACCACCGCGGCCTCCACCTCTTCTGCCGACAGGGCGGCCAGCAAGTCCTCGGGGCCCACCAACTTGGACTTGGGAGAATCGTAGAGCAAGCGAAAGGCGGGCTCCGCTCCGAAAAAGTCCTCCCGCCGCCGGCAGACTTCCTCAGGAAAGATGTGGGTGTGGCCGTCCAGAATCATATGCGGTAAGGTGGCCTTTCTAAGAAATTTTCTGAGAAATTATTGGCAAATGATTTGCCCGGTAATTATATTAGTTGTAGAGGGGATTTTACTCACCTTAGCTTAACCCTGGGTTTCCCCTTTTATGTCTCTCTAACGCTTTATTTCATATAAAATTGGCGCCATGTCAATACTCCACAAACTTCTTGGGTTTTTCCTGGCCCTGGGGTTATTGGGCAGCGGCAACCTGGCCTGGGGGGCCGGGCCTTTCAGCTACCGTCTACCCCGGGGGACGGGGGTGGACCCGGAAGCGGTTACGGTGGTGGGCCATCCCCAGACCCATCACATCGTGCGTTATGAAAACCTCTATTCCCTTGCCCGGAAGTACGACCTGGGCTTTTGGGAACTGGCCCACTACCAATGGGGTATGGACCATTTCTACCTGCCCTGGGACACGGACATCGTGATCCCCACCCAGTGGATCATCCCGGAGCGTTCCTCTTATCCCGGCTATCTGATTAACGTCGCGGAACTGCGGGGCTACCGGTTTTTCCCGGAAAAAAACGAGGTACGCACCTATCCCATCGGCATCGGGGTTCTGGATTATGAGTCTCCCATCGGCAAGCGCTTACGGGTGACGAACAAATCGGTGAATCCCGGCTGGCATATCCCCCCGCACCTCCAGGCCAAATATGGTATGGCCTACATGCCGCCGGGAGAGGATAACCCGGTGGGCGACCGCTGGATGGGGATGGCCCCGGCCCATTACGGCCTCCACGGCACCTGCTTCCCCCAGGGGGTGGGCCGCCTGGTGAGCCACGGCTGCAACCGCCACTATCCGGAGGATATTAAAGAACTCTTCGACCTTACCCCGGTGGGCACCACGGTGGAGTATATCTATGAGCCGGTGAAGTTCGGTTTTCTCAAGGGGCGCATCTTTGTGGAGGTTCACGAAGACATCTATTCCAAGATTCCCGATATGCTGCAATATGCCATCAAGCGGCTAGAGGAGCGGAATCTGGCCGGGCGCATCGACTGGCCCAAGTTCATTCAGGCGGTGGCGGAGCAAAACGGCGCCCCTATGGAGATCACCCGGGGTTCTGCGGCCACCGCGCAAATCCCGCCTGGGGCTTAGCAGGCATGACTGCAGAACCGGGCCAGAATATCAACCTGGTCAGCAATTGCTCAGCATCAAGAAGCAATTCGACCCCGGGGCGGTCCAGGCCTTCCTGGGGTTTACGACCTCATTGCGGCTACGGGAAAATACCAGGAGCAGCCCCAGCCTGCGGCTCCCGGGTTTTCCGCCTAAACTTGGGGGCGCCGCTGAAACCTACCCAACGTCCAGGGGGTTGGATTTTTGGTTGCGTCTGGGGCGCCATATTCCCGCGTGGGGCGGGCGAGACGCCCGCCCCACCGGCTAAAGCACCATGTCCCTTTGCCAACGTTAACCATGCCGTGACTTCAATAAGCGTATCTTAACCTGAGATACCAAGGGTGTGGTTCTGGAGGCGCCGCCAGGTGCATCATGGTAGTTGACCTCCTGATCTACAACGCCCTGGTCCTCACCCTGGAGGCGGGGGCGGCTCCCATTTTCCGGGGCTACGTGGCGGTTCAGGACGGCAAGATCCGGGCCGTAGGACCGGCCGCCGGCGTCCGGGAGCTGCCTCCGGCCCGGCAAATCCTGGACCTCGAGGGTTCCCTGGTGCTCCCTGGGCTGGTGAACACCCACTGCCACGCCCCCATGGTCTGGTTCCGGGGCCTGGCCGACGACCTGCCCCTTAAAAACTGGCTCACGGACTTCATCTTTCCCGCTGAAGCCGCCTGGCTAGACCACGAAAAGGCCTATTGGGGGGCCTTGGCGGCCGCGGCGGAGATGATCCGGGGCGGCATCACCACCGTGGCCGACGGCTATTTCTTCGAATTCCAGGTGCGCCGGGCCTTCGCGGAAGCCGGCCTGAGGGCGGTCACCGCCCAGGGAGTGGTGGACTTCCCGGCCCCCGGAGTCCCCGACCCTCGGGACCACCTGAAGCTGGCGGCCGATTTTCTCGAGAGCGGGTCGGACCTTGCCCGTCAGGGCATCACGTCGGCGATTTTCTGTCATTCTCCTTATACTTGCGGGGCCGAAACCCTGATGCGGGCCAAGGAGTTGACCCGGGCCCGGGAGGTCCCCTTTTTCCTACACCTGGCGGAAACCCGGGGAGAGGTGGAGGAGCTCTCGCGGCGCACCGGCCTTAGCCCCGCAGCCCATCTGGACCGCCTGGGAGTGCTGGATGAGAAGACGGTGGCGGTCCATGCGGTTTGGCTCTCATCCGCCGACCAGGAACTCCTGGCCCGCCGGGGCGTTAAGGTGAGCCACTGCCCTGAATCCAACCTCAAGCTCGCCGCCGGGGTAGCCCCCATCCCGGAACTGCTTGATCAGGGGGTCACCGTGGGCCTGGGCACTGATGGGGCCGGGTCCAACAACAACCTGGACCTGTGGGGCGAATTGAGCCTGGCGGCCAGGCTTCACAAGGTCTGGCGCCGTGACCCCACCTGCTTGCCCGCCCCTGCGGCGGTGGCCCTGGCCACCCGGGAAGGGGCCAGGGTCCTGGGGCTGGAGAACCAGACCGGCACCCTGACCCCGGGGAAAGAGGCGGACCTCATAGTTCTGGACCTGAACCAGCCCCACCTCACCCCCCTTTACGATCCCTTCTCCCACCTGGCCTACGCGGCCCGGGCCACGGACGTGCGCCATGTCATGGCCCGGGGGCGCTGGCTGCTCTACGACCGCGGGTTCACCACCCTCGACTGGCCGGAGATCGCCGCCCGCCTCCGCCGGGACTGTCGGGGATTGGCGGCCCTCTGCCAAAAACGGACTCGCCCTTGACCCCGGGGGCAATCCTTGTCACAATAGCAAAATGTCTTGGAATTTTCTGGTTCTAGCCGTCCCGGGGAGGGCACCGGGGCATGCCAGTATCCCCAATGGCGGTACCTTAAGGGTGATTAAGGGTTAATTATGGCAAAGATTCGTTCCGGGTCATCTGAACCAGAATCCCTTGCGGCCCAGTTGAAATCTCTGGCAACCGGCACGGAAGTGTTGCGGCTGATCAACGACGTCACCACCTGCAGCCTGGAGTGGGCAGACTACCCCGCCAGCATTGTGCCCCCCCAGGCCAAGGGGTTAGAACTTTTTCCTTGTTTTTCCATGTACTTCCAGCGTCATCTGGTGGAAGTCCAGGGGTATATCTACCCCAACCTGGTGGCCCGGGAGTGGGAAGGACTGTCCCATGTTATCCGCCTGAAACTGGCGGGGAGGGTCCTGGATCTGCGCCTCCATTCCCTGCAGACCACTTTCCTGCTGTCTCCTTTCCATATCCGCTTTCTCAGCATGATCTTTGGGCGCCTGGTGCTGCATCATCTGTCCTTGACGCCGGTAGGGCAAGACGGGCTGTTCCCCTTCATTCCTTACTCCCTGGAGGAGCAGGTGGTGGCCGGCTACCTCCAGAGCCTGGCATGGGCCCCCTGCGCCACCATCAAGCTGGATGCCCAGGACAACCCCTACATCGGCTCCATGCTCCAAAGCAGCGCCGATCTCCGGCGTTGCGAGATGCCGGGCAGCGGCCCGGAAGAGGCTGTGGTTCGAGCCTGGCGCCTCTTTAGACGCCTCCTCTATTATTCCGTGGAAGGGGAGCGGCTCTTCACCGGCTTCGCCTTCCTCAATCCCGGCCGGCCCCTGGAATATTACCGGGGGCGCTGGCCATCCCTGGTCTTGTACCATGAAGATAATTACACCTCCCTGGACCAGGGGCTCCAGGCCCTGAAGCAGTTCCTCCTCAATGCCAATGGCCGCACCACCTTCCTGGCGGTGTATGGCGGCCGCATCGTCGGCCTGCTGCATCTGGCGCCGGCCCAGGGGGCGCACCGCCAGCTCGCCAGCGCCGCCGCCTGGCGTTCGGTGCTGTGGCTGGCCACCATCTCCCACCGGGGCTGGGTCAGTTTTTGGATCGCCTTGAGGGGTCGGAAAAACCGGCGCATCCCTCTTTCGGTCCTGGAATACCGCCATGGCCACCTCCATATTCCCCTGTTTCAGGATGTCTTCTGGCAGGAGCTGGAGCGGGAGTTGAAAGAGGTCCGCCCCGGCATCCATGCGGCCGCGGCCGTCCAGCGCCTCAGAGACCTCCTGGAGATGCTGCGCCGCGATGGCCATGGGGCCATCCTGCTCATAGGTCTGACCCAGGAGCAATTGTCAGACCCCAAGATTCCCATTGACAACCAGGTGCGCCTGGCCCAGCCGGTCCCCCTGCACGAGCGCTGGCTGCCACACCTTTTGGGCCTATCCAAATCCGACGGCGCGGTGATCTTCGATGACCGCCTGGAAGCCTGTCAGTTTCGGGCCCGCTTGACTCCCACCGCGGTGATCCCGCCACCCGGCCAGGACGACCTGGGCAGCGGCATGCGCCACCAGGTGACCCGGGAATTCTCCGCCTACGCCCCCGGGGTCCTGGGCATCTGCGTCTCCCAGGACGGCTATATCTCTCTCTATCGCCGGGGCAAACTGGCGGGCCGGCTGTATTAGGCGGATAAAGTAATGGCAAGTATCTATCCGAAATCCACAAAGGAACTTTTCCAGGAATTTGTACATTCTTTCACCCCTCCTTCTCCAAAGCAGGGCTTCGGTCTTGTCGATAGGAAGAATCTCGCAGATGGAGGGTACTTCACCAGAAGGGAGATTCTAAACTGGTTCCAAGAGAGGTACCCAAAAATCAAGCAGGCTATTGTCAATGCGCATCTAATTCTGATGTCGACGAATGCACCTAGCCGGATACATTACAATGTCAGACCGAATGGAGCCGATGATCTGCTCTTTCAGATCAATGGGTCAGATTTTCGTCTTTATTTTAAAGATTCAGATCCGATTCCAATATACAAACAGGATGTAGAGCCGGGTACTGCAGGAGATACCGACAATGGTGATGAGGATAAGGGCGAGACACATGAATTCGCTTACGAGAAAGACCCCAGAAATTTCCTTGGTAGCAACATATATGTCATACGCCCCTCATTGAGCGTTTATAGGGATGGCGACATTAGCGGGGTGGAGTTCCCCGTTGGAGAAAGGTATGTCGACATTTTGGCCGTTGAGAATAAGAGCGATCTAGTTGTAATCGAACTCAAGGTGTCAAAAGGTTACGATAGAGCAGTCGGACAATTGCTTCGCTATATGGGATGGATTAAACAAAACTTGGCCGAGCCAGGACAGAGGGTCAAGGGTATGATCATTGCTCGTACCATTTCGGACGACCTTCGGCTAGCAACTTCACAAGTGAGCGACGTAGAGCTATTCGAATATCAGTTATCAATCTCCCTGAAGCAAATTGAAAAATAAGTACCTTTAATTGTCTCCATTCCTCTTAATCCATTCTTTTAACTCCTCCAAAGCCCTCTCGGAATAAGCCGCCCCGCGCATTTTTTTGGGGATGCGCCCCGCCAACGGCGGGAACAGCCCGAAGTTGACGTTCATGGGCTGGAAGTCCCTGGTATCCGTATTGGTAAGATGATGTACCAGGGCCCCCAGGGCGGTGGCCCGGGGCGGGCTTGCCAACTCCCGCCCCTGGGCCTGGCGGGCGGCGTTGATCCCCGCCAGCAGGCCCATGGCCGCGGACTCCACATAACCCTCCACCCCGGAGATCTGTCCAGCCAGAAAGAGCCGCGGATATTTGAGGAAATTTAACGAGGGGCTCAGCAGGCCGGGGGAGTGGATGAAGGTGTTGCGGTGGATGGAGCCCAGGCGCACGAATTCCGCCCTCTCCAGGCCCGGGATCAGTCGGAAGACCCTAATCTGCTCCGGGTATCTCAGCTTGGTCTGAAACCCCACCAGGTTGTAGACGGTGCCCTCCCGGTTTTCCGCCCGCAGTTGCGCCACCGCGAAGGGCTGCCGCCCGGTCCTGGGGTCAGTGAGCCCCACCGGCTTCATGGGACCATAGGCCAGGGTGAGGTAGCCCCGGGCCGCCATCACCTCGATGGGCAGACAGCCCTCAAAATAGCGGGGCTCCTCAAAAGACTGCAGCGGCACCTGCTCCGCCTCCAGCAAGGCCTGGTAAAAGGTGGCATACTCTGCTTCGCTGAAGGGGCAGTTGAGGTAGTCCTCCCCGGCCCCGTAGCGGGAGGCCCGGAAGATCTTGCCCTGACCGGGATCGAGGGATTCCGCCGCGACTATGGGGGCGATGGCATCATAGAAATGGAGATGCTCCCGGCCGCTGAGGCGGCCCAGGGCCGCGGCCAGGGCCTCCGAGGTCAGGGGACCGCTGGCCACCACGGTGGTGGCGGTCAGATCCAGGCAGGTGACCTCTTGCCGCACGATCTCCACCAGGGGTTCCTGCTCCAGGGCCTGGGTAATCTGCGCCGCGAAGGCCTCCCGGTCCACCGCCAGGCAGCGCCCCGCCGGCACCCGGGTAGCCTCCGCCGCGGCCATGACCAGGGAGCCGAGCCGGCGCATCTCTTCCTTGAGCAGGCCCACCGCACTCTCCCGGGCTTCGGCCCGGAGCGAATTGCTGCAGACTAGCTCCCCCAATTGGTGCGAATGGTGAGCCGGGGAAAACTTCCGGGGCTTCATCTCCAGGAGGAGAACCGGAACTCCGCGGCGGGCCGACTGCCAGGCCGCCTCCGCCCCGGCCAGACCCCCGCCGATGATGGTGATGCGGTTTTCGGTTTGCGGTTTTTGGACTTCGATGGTCATGAGCGAGGGAGCATCATTCTTGGATGAGTAAATGTGTGGGTGGGCACTGTTCCTTTATCTGGAGGCGCGGGCTTCTTGTCGGTGAGCGCACAGGCGAGACGCCTGTGCCACCGGTTATCATTAGAGGGCGGCCTGTGGCCGCCAAAAAGCCGGCGTGAACGGCACGACCTAAGCGGTCTGTCTAACCGAAAAACCCAAAATGATAAAAACGCTTATTGATTTTGCTCCGATCAATATGGTATAATTAATTAAAATAAATAGCTAATTGGAGCAAAATCATGCAACAGAAAACGCTCAGCCTGCTGCAATTTCAAAAAAAGTTTGGTACCGAA
>JBEKDQ010000096.1:0-8633 GCA_050014275.1 Desulfobaccales bacterium
GCTTGGTAACCGCAGGATTTGCACTGATATAAGTGGCGCGTGCGGTGAAAATAGGCTTCCGCATGACCACAGCGAGGGCACTTGAAGCCTTCGGGCCAACGCAACCGAAACAATTGTTTCTGACAGGCTTTTTCGCTACCAAACTTTTTTTGAAATTGTAGCAGACTGAGAGTTTTCTGTTGCATAAAATTGCTCCAATTTACTATTTATTCTGACTAATTATAGCATATTGATCGGAGCAAAAGCCATAAGCTTTATATAAAAATTCCTGACAGGTAAATTTTAGCCAGCATGGTGGAACATTCACATTAATCTCGAATTATTGCCAAGTTTTAGCTTTATTCCAGAGTCCGTTTTTGTTACAAATTAGCGGGCATTGCCAAGAATGGCAAGGCAAGGTTGGACACCAAGATTCCGCGGTCTTAAAAGTGCGATATTCGAAGGGAGGGGAAAAACATTGAAAAAGTATCTGGCAATCATCTTTAACTTCTTGCTGCTGGCCATCCCGGCAGTGGTCTGGGCCGGCGAAGGCCTGGACATTCCCGGGGGGCTGGAAAAGAAAATTGACCTGGCGAACCTAAGCGGCATCAGTCGCTTCTTCGCCAGGTGGTACAACGACAACCTCTGGGTCTACGCCATCATCACCACGGTGTTAATGGGCCTGGTAGGTTTGAGCATCGCCCTGGCCACCGACCTCATTTTAAAGATGATCGGCTTGGAAGTCAGCAAGATTGAGCATCACGAATAAACGGGATAGGAGAACTGCGCCATGTTTGATATTTACCTGCCCATCGCCGGCATCCATTTCAATATTCTCATCCTCCTAGGCATAGGCTTTTCCGTGGGCGTTTTGGGCGGCTTTTTCGGAGTGGGCGGCGCCTGGGTGGTGACCCCGGCCCTCAATGCCTTCGGCTTTCCCATAGCCTACGCCATCGGCACCGACCTGGCCCACATGTTCGGCAAATCCATCGTGGCCACCGCCAAGCACCGCAAGATGGGCAACGTCGACGTCAAACTGGGCATGATCTCCATTGGCGGCTCGGTAATCGGGGTGGAGATCGGCGCCAGGTGCGTCATGTGGTTGACGGCCAGAGGGATTGCCGGCCCGGTGGTGCGCTATACTTATATGGTTCTGCTCTTCGGCCTGGGCATCTATATGTTTTACGACTACATGACCAAAGACAAGCGGGCCGCGGCCCAGGCCGCCAAAGTGGCGTCAGCGGCCAGGTCCGGGGTAGCCATGCCGGTTAAGAAGGCTTTTAACCTCCCGCCCATGATCCACTTCCCGGCTTCGGGCATCACCATCTCCTTCTGGACCGTGAGCTTCGTCTTCCTGTTCACCGGCTTTCTCTCCGGGTTTCTGGGGGTCGGCGGCGGTTTCATCCGCATGCCAGCCTTGATCTATCTGATCGGCTGCCCCACGGCCATCGCGGTGGGCACCGACCTGTTTTCCGTGTTGTTCTCCGGGGCTTACGGCTGCTTCACTTATGGCATCAAGGGGCGGGTGGAGATCATGGCCGCCATCGTGATGCTCTGCGGGGCTGCCATCGGGGCCCAGATCGGCGTCACCGCGGTCAAATACATCCGGGGCTATGGCATCCGCCTGCTCTTCGCCATCATGGTTATCCTGGCCGGCACCTCGGTGGCCCTGAAACAATTTGAATATAAAATCGCCTCCCAATGGGTGGTCATGTGCGCCGCCCTGGGCATGTGCCTGGTGATTATCATCAAATTGTACCAGGGCTTTAAGAAGGAGCAGGCCGCGAAGGCGGGCTATAAGGTGAAGGGGGTGCAGTCATGAAGATACTGGTGCCCGTGGATGGCTCCGAATACTCCTTGAAGGCGCTGGGCAGGGCCTCCGATCTGGCCAAGGACCAGCCTTTTTCCTCCCTGGTTCTGATGGCGGTGGCCATCGAGCTGCCGGAACTGGAAGAGGGCAGATACATCGCCGACAAGATGAAGAACCAGGCGGAAGCGGCTCTGGCCCAGGCCCGGAAGCTGGCAGAGGCCAAGGGCTCCTGGGCCAAAATCGACACCATCCTGGCTACCGGGCCATCAGCGGCGGATGAAATCGTCCAGGTGGCCAAAGACGAAGATGTGGGGCTCATCGTCATCGGCAGCCGGGGCCTGGCCGGCAAGACCATGTCCTTTCTGGGAAGCACCGCCTCCAAGGTGGTGACTTATTCCACCTGCTCGGTGATGGTGGTCAAAGACTGATTTCTTCGATTTTACCTGGCTCTCATCTTTTCCCCAGCGGCGGTTCCCTCATCAAGGGGCCGCCATTTTTCTCCCAGGCAGGTTTTTTGTTTTTGTTTTTTTTTTTTTTTGTTTTTTTGTTAGGGGGCGCCAACGGACCAGGGAATTGAGAGCCCGGGTGAGATAAATTGTTCTCTTGGCGGCCCCTAAGCGGCAGCGGCCGGGAGAGCCGGCGGCTTTTCCTCGTTTATCCTGCGTCGCGGGAGTCTCGGGGGAGTTTGCTTGACCGGATAACCCGGATTAAGCTAAAATTTAAGTATAAACTGCAATTTGTCCCGGCGATGGACCACTTGGTCCGGTTGCCGCCTGACATCTGAGGATGACGGCCACATGCGGCGCTTCCCCTTCCTCATCACCCGGCACGCCCTGGCCCTGCTGCTGGCGCTGAACGTCGCCCTCCTGGGAATCAGCATCTACCTGGGGCTCATGAGCGCCAGACAGATGCTGGAAATCGTCAAGGAGGATTTCAACCAGCAGCAACTGGTCCTGGCCCGGCACACCGCCAGCCTCCTGGAACAGGACATCAACTTCTTGAAGCGGGAGTTAAACACCCTTAACTACTCCCCTGCCATCCAGTACCTGGAGCCCCTCACCTGGGCCAACCGCATGCGGGCCACCCTGGCCAGCGTCCGGGAGGAAGGGGTGGTGGAGATCCTCCGCATCGACGCCAAGGACCGCCGGGCCTACCTGGTGGATGGCCGGGGTCTGGATCAAATCACCAGCGGCTCTTTCAAGGACGCCCCTTACCTGGATTGGGCCGGCAACCCGGAGAACCGGGGCCGGGTCTACGTAAGCCCGGTGTCCACCCAGGTCGCCGATTATGTGGGGCGCCTCATCTCGGTAATGGCCGTGCCCACGTATGAGGTATCGGTGGACGAGAACCATCCCCAGCCCTCGAGGGTCTTCGCCGGGGTTCTGGCCTTTTATATTGACGCCCAGCGCCTGGCCGACAAGTTTACCCGGCAGATCAGGAGCGGCAAGACTGGCTATGCCTGGATCATGGACAGCCAGGGGACTTTTTTGAGCCATCCGGAGCCCGACTTCGTCGGCAAAAACGCCTTCACCGTCCGCAAGCAACGGGCGCCGGCCATCTCCTTTGACGCCATCAACCGGATCCAGAAAGAGAAGATGCTGCAGGGCCAGGAGGGATGGGGCACTTATATCTCCGGCTGGCATCGCGGTCTCACCGGCGAGATCCCGAAGCTCATTGCCTATGCGCCGGTGAAACTGGCAGACCCGGCCTTGGGGCCAACCGCCAACCCGGCCCCCATCTGGTCGGTGGCGGTGGTGGCCCCGGCCAGCGAAGTGGAGGGCGTGGTCCATTCCCTATATCTGCGCCAGTTCTTCATGCAGGTGCTTATTGGCCTGTTGGTCATCTCCGCCACCATCGCCCTGTTGAACTTCCGTTATGAGCGGCAATTTTCCGATAACCTGGAGCAGGAGGTCAGCCGCCAGAAAGAGAAATTGCAGAAGTCCGAAGCCCGCTACCAGGGCCTGGTGGAGAATGCCGAGGACCTCATCTACACCGTGGACGAACAGGGCCGGATCCTCTCCATCAACCGCTACGCCGCCAACCTCTTCGCCACCGCCCTGGCCGGCGCCCCCGGAAGACCGGCTCCCGGGGCGGCGGAGGGCCGCGCCGAAGACTTCCTGGGCCGCACCCTCTACGATGTCTTTGCCCAAAAATCCGCAGACTTCCATATGGAATGGCTGCGGGAAACGAAAGCGACCGGCCGGAGCAGCAGCCTGCGCCATCAGGTGGCCATCGGCCCGCGGGAGTTCTGGTTCTCCACTAACATCGTGGGGGTCAGGGACGAACAGGGGCAGATCTTCGCCTTCGAGATCATCTCCCGAAACATCACCGGCCACAAATCCATGGAGGACCGTTTGATCAACATGGAGAAGCTGGCCTCCATCGGCACCCTGGCCGCCGGGGTAGCCCATGAAATCAATAATCCCATGACCGTGATCCTCGGGTTTACCGAGCACCTGCTGGAGCAGACCGAGGAGCTGCCCGCCGTCCACGAAACCCTGAAGGTCATCGAGGAGGAGGGCCTGCGCTGCAAGAAGATCGTGGAGAATCTCCTCACCTTTGCCCGGGCCCCGGAGCGCACTGAGACCGCGGCGGACATCAACCAGATCCTGGAAAAGACCCTGGCGGTGGTGAAAAACACCCTGTTGACCAAAAAGATTCGCCTGGAATCCTACTTCACCCCTAAACTGCCCATTGCCGCGGGCGACCCCCAGGAGCTGCAACAGGTTTTCATCAACCTGATCAACAACGCCCGGGACGCCATGAAGGGCGGAGGAGTGCTGAAGGTGAAGACCAAGCCGGCCCCGGACGGCAAGCGGGTGGCCATTGAATTCAGCGATACCGGCAACGGCATCCCCCGGGAGGCCCAGGCCAAGATCTTTGACCCCTTCTTCACCACCAAGAGGACCGGTGAAGGCACCGGCCTGGGCCTGTCCATGAGCCATGGCATCATCACCAAATTCGGCGGCAACATCATCTTTACCACCTTCCCGGCAGAGGAATATCCTGAAAAACACGGAACCACCTTTACCGTTTACCTGCCCATCGCCACGGAGCAGGAAGCCGGGGAGGGACCGCCGAAGCAGAAACGGGAAAGGAGTAGCGGCAGCATCCATTCATGAAGTTAAGGCCCCAACCCCCAGGAGGACGATATGCCGGAACGGATATTAGTGGTGGACGACGAACCCAATATGCTCAGGTTATTAAAGACCATCCTGATGGATAGGACCGGCTACGAGGTGACCACCACCAACAACCCCCTGGAGGTGAGCAAACTGCTCCAGGAGGTCCACTACCACGTGGTGGTCACCGACCTCAAAATGCCCCTGGTGGACGGCATGGACCTCATCGAGATCATCAAGAAAATCGACCGGAACCTGCCCATCATCATCATCACCGCCTATGGCACCATAGAGACCGCGGAGGAGGCCGTCCAGAAAGGGGCCTACGATTTCATCACCAAGCCCTTCCGGAAGGAGACCATCCTCATCACCATCCGGCGGGCCCTGGAGTGGAGGCGGATGCAGGAGGAACTGCAGGCGCTGAAGAACCAGCGGGCAGTGAGCACTGAGCAGTAAGTGGGGGCGCAATGAAGGGGCGCTCAAGGCAGGATAAGGGGCCAAGGCGGTTACCCCTCGGCGCCGACTGCGCCTCCTTGGAGAAGGTGGCCGGGGCGGATGAGCTGGCCAGGGCGCGCCGTCCAATTGATTGGTAATATTTATGAGTACTATGAGACCCATGCCGATCCCGGCGAGGTGTTACCGAAAACAGAAAACCTGAAACCGGATTCTATAATGGATTTGACCACCTTGGCCAACGCCAGGCAATGCTTATGGCTATTAGAGGTCAGGTTTGGAATTATGGCAATAAGGCTGAAATTAACCTGGGCGCCGGCCGTGGATGGCTAACCATTATCAATAGGAGTAGAAATGAGATTAAATTCCCCCTCACCTAACCATCCCCATGGGGGGAGAGGGGATAAATAGGGGCCCCCATAATGCTCCCATTGATAACTGCTCACTGAGGGTACCTGGTGTTCAAGTTCCTGCGACGCTTTTTAAAAGAGGAAGTGGACGAAATGTCCCCCCTGCAGGAGCAGTTCGGCCATTTCCGCCGCCTGTTGACGGAAAACAACCAGGCTCTGGAAATCATGGCCGATATGGAGGAAAAGCTCTCCGGGGAATTCCTCTTCGACACCGGCTACCTGGAGACCCAGACGGGGCGCCTGCTGGACAGCGTCTGGGGGGTGGTGACCGAGCTCAATCTAATGCTCACCGGAGACCGCTATCCGGAATTGACCTCTGTTTACCGGCGGCTGGCGGAGGAGATCCGCCTGGAGCTGGCGGTGCTCCCCAGCATCCCGGAAACCCCTTATGTCTTGCCGTTATCGGCCCTGAACCGGGAACTGGCGCCCGCGGTGGGCAGCAAGATGGCCAACCTGGGGGAGATCGGCAACCGCCTTGGCCTGCCGGTGCCCCAGGGATTTGCCATCACCGCCATGGCCTACAAGCGCTTCCTGGAGGGGGCCCAGCTCTCCGGCTTCCTTTCGGCCAGGCTGGCCCGGGCTTCCATCCACGACCTGGAAAGCCTGGAGGCGATCAGCCTGGAGATCCAGGAGATGATTCTCCGGGCGCCGCTGCCCCTGGACCTGGAGGAGGCCCTGGTGCAGGCGGTCCAAACCCTGCCGACCCCCTGGCTGGCGGTGCGCTCCAGCGCCGTGGGGGAGGACCGCGAATTCTCCTTTGCGGGCCAGTTCGCCACCCTGCTCAACGTCGCAGCCGCCGGGCTGCCGGATCACTACAAGCTGATCGTCGCCAGCAAGTTCACCTCTCGGGCCATCTTTTATTGGAAATACCAGCACTTCTCCGTCTCGGAACTTCCCATGGCGGTGGGCGTCCTGGCCATGGTGCCGGCCCGGGCCAGCGGGGTGATATTCTCCCAGGACCCCCAGGCTCCGGAAGCGGACCGCGTCTTAATCAGCTCGGTCTGGGGCCTGGGCCCGTACGCGGTGGACGGCGCCGTCTCCCCGGACCTTTTTGTGGTTTCCCGCCAGGAGGGCCACCCCATCAAAGAGCGGCGGGTGACGGATAAGCCCGCGGCCCTGGTCTGCCAGCCCGGAGGCGGGGTGGCGGCAGCGCCCCTGCCTTTGCAACAGGCCGGTTCCCCGTCTCTCACCGACCTTCAGGCCCGAACCCTGGCGGGGATCGCCCTTATCCTGGAGAACCATTTCGGCGGGCCCCAGGACATTGAATGGACCATGGGCGAGGCCGGCAACCTGGTGATCCTCCAGTCCCGGCCCCTCAGGGTGAGCACCCCTCGATTCGCCGCCGCCCTCCGGGAGCGCCCGGCGGAGCTGGCGACGCCGCCTCTCCTCAGCTTCGGGGTCCGGGCGGTGGGCGGCGCCGCGGCCGGCCGGGTCCACCTCTTATTGCACGACGAAGAGGTGGCCGACATCCCCCCCGGCGCGGTGGTGGTGGCCCGCCAGCCTTCGGCCCGCCTGGTCCTGGCCATGGACCGCATCGCCGCCATCATCACCGAAGTGGGCAGCCCCACGGACCATATGAGCATCCTGGCCCGGGAATTCCGCATCCCCACCCTGGTGGACGTGGGCAGCGCCACCCAGTTGCTGCGCCCCGGCCAGATTGTCACCGTGGACGCGGACGCGGCCCGGGTCTATCCCGGCATCGTCACCGAATTGCTGGAGCGCCGGCCGGAAACTGCCGAAGTCCTGCGCTCCTCCCCGGTCTTCCAGAAACTGGGGCGCATCCTGAAGCTGACCAACCCCCTCAACCTCATCGACCCGGAGAGTGTGGATTTCCTGGCGGTCAACTGCCGGACCCTGCACGACCTCACCCGCTTCTGCCATGAAAAGGCCATGGACGCCATGTTCACCCCGGATGTGGAGCGGGTATTGGATTCGAGCCGTGTCAGCCGCCTGGTCACCGACCTGCCCCTCAACCTGTTCATCCTGGACCTGGGTGGTGGCCTGAAGGTGAGCGGCCAGGCGCAGGTGCGCGAAGACGACATCGCCTCCCGGCCCTTCCTGGCCCTGCTCAGGGGCTTCCACCACCCCGGGGTGAGCTGGGCCGGACAGGTCGCCCCGGACATGAAGGGCTTCATTTCGGTGTTCGCCAATACCATGTACGATATGGGCAAGGCGGAGCGCGGCCTGGGTGGCAAGAGCTTTGCCATCATCACCGACTCCTACCTCAACTTCAACTCCCGCCTGGGCTACCACTTCGGCCTGGTGGACGCCTACATCTCCGAAGAGCGCAATGACAACTACATCAGCTTCCAGTTCAAGGGTGGGGCCGCCGCGCTAGAGCGCCGGGAACGCCGGGCCCGCCTCCTGAAGCGCATCCTGGACAACCTGGGCTTCAAGGCCCAGGCCAAGGGCGACCTGGTGCAGGGCCGCCTGGTGAAGTATTCCCTCCTGGAAACCGAAGAGACCCTGGAGCTGGCCGGCCTGCTCATGGCCTTCTGCCGCCAGCTCGATCTGGCCCTGTCTTCCGATACCGTCATGGAAACCTGCCTCCAGGCCTTCAAAAAGGAAGACTACAGCCTCTCCTGCCTGCGGCCGGAAGAGGCCACTGGTTAAAGACGGTTTTCGGTTTGCGGTTTTCGGCCAAAAGCTAAGAAGCCGGGTCCCCCAATTGCCCCCTACACCAGCAATGTCCGGCAACAAAATTGCATAGAGAAGATTACACTATCTCCCAGCTAAATTATATGCCATTGTTATTATTCATACCCAAGTTCTACAGTCAGTTTTTTAAAATATAGTGATATCAAATAGTTGTATGGACGCGATTGTCTTTCGGCACCACATTTTCCAGGTGTCTGACCG